>CBJLAJ010000024.1:0-46650 GCA_966421005.1 uncultured Paraburkholderia sp. | reverse complement strand
AACCGGCCTCGTGGCCGGTTTTTTTATGGCTGACCTTTTTATCAGTTGCGGTTGCCGCCGAAAATACCGAGCAGCGACAGCAGGTTGACGAAGACGTTATAAAGGTCCAGATAGATCGCCAGCGTGGCGGTAATGTAATTCGTCTCCCCGCCGTTCACGACCCGCTGTACATCGAACAGCATGTAGGCCGAGAAAATGACGATCGCGAGGACGGATACCGTCAGCATCAGTGCGGGCAGGTGCAGGAACATGTTCGCGACCATTGCCAGCAGCAGGACGATCACGCCCATGAAGAGCCACTTGCCGAGGCCCGAGAAATCACGCTTGCTGACAGTGGCAATCGTTGCCATGGCCGCGAAGATGATGCCCGTGCCACCGAAGGCCAGCATGATCAGCGACGCGCCGTTCGAAAAGTGGAGAATGAAGCTCAGGAGCCGCGACAACATCAGGCCCATGAAGAACGTAAAGCCGAGCAGTACGACAACGCCTACGCCGCTCGTTTTCGTCCGTTCGATCGCGAACATGAAGCCGAATGCGATGGCGAAGAACGCGAGCAGGCTCATGGCGGGGCTCGTCGCCGCAAAGAGCGAGAAGCCCGACACGACGCCGACCCACGCTCCGAGCACCGTCGGCACCATCGACAGCGCGAGCAGCCAATAAGTGTTCCGTAGCACGCGATTGCGGGTTTCCGCCGTGGCAATGGCGCCGCCGCGGCCGAAGTTGTACGGATAGTCGTTCATGCTTTCTCCTTGCGTAAGACGCAGTGACGTTGGGCAGGCTCGAACACGCGACAGGGCGTTTTTTCAGGCCATCCCGACACTAAGATAGGTACCGGCGCCGCGAGTTTCAACGGCCGCGCGTGCGGCCGGCGTCCTATTCATGTGAACCTTTCACCCTCGTAAGGGTTCAATCGCAATCATACACTGGAACATGCTACAATTGCAGATTCGTTAGAAATCGTAACCCCTTAATTTTTTGGAGTTTTTATGGCGATCGAGCGTACCCTGTCGATTATCAAGCCTGACGCAGTGGCAAAAAACGTGATTGGGCAGATCTACAGCCGCTTTGAAAACGCGGGCCTCAAGATCGTTGCGGCTCGGATGGCGCAGCTTTCGCGTGCCGATGCGGAGAAATTCTACGCCGTGCACGCGGCGCGTCCGTTCTTCAAGGACCTCGTGGAATTCATGATTTCCGGCCCGGTGATGGTGCAAGTGCTCGAAGGCGAGGACGCGATTCTGAAGAACCGCGATCTGATGGGCGCCACGGATCCGAAGAAGGCAGACAAGGGTACGATTCGCGCGGACTTCGCCGACAGCATCGACGCCAACGCGGTGCACGGCTCGGATGCCGCCGAAACGGCTCGCGTCGAGATCGCCTTCTTCTTCCCCGAAATCAACGTTTATTCGCGCTGAAAAGCGTGCTCGGGCGCAATGCCCGGGCGGGCGCGAACGGCATGGGTCGGCCTCGCACGCGGTGCGGACGTGGGCACGACCGATGCTGACGCAGTGAAACAGCAGGATTCGACATGACGAGCAGTTCAACCGTCAACCTTCTCGATCTCGACGCCGCGGGCCTTGTCGCTTATTGCGACAGCCTTGGCGAGAAGCCGTTTCGCGCCAAGCAACTGCAGCGTTGGATTCATCAATACAACGCTGCGGATTTCGACGGCATGACCGATCTGGCCAAGTCGCTGCGCGAAAAGCTCAAGGGCCGTGCGACGATGGCGATGCCCGACGTGGTCAGCGATCACGTCTCCGCCGACGGTACGCGCAAGTGGCTCGTCGACGTGGGCAACGGGAATGCGGTCGAGACCGTTTTTATCCCCGAGGAAACACGCGGGACCTTGTGTGTGTCGTCGCAAGCAGGTTGTGCGGTCAACTGCCGTTTCTGTTCCACGGGGAAGCAGGGTTTTTCGCGCAACCTCGCTACCAGCGAGATCATCGGTCAGTTGCGCATGGCGGAATTCGCGTTGCGCCGGGCCTTGGGCGGCGCCGAAACAGGCAAGGGTGAGCGCGTGATCACGAACGTGGTCATGATGGGCATGGGCGAGCCGCTGCTCAATTACGACGCGCTCGTGCCGGCTCTGAGGCTGATGCTCGACGATAACGCCTACGGGTTGTCGCGCCGGCGTGTCACGGTGTCCACGTCGGGTGTGGTGCCGATGATGGACCGGCTTGGCGCCGATTTGCCGGTGGCGCTCGCGGTGTCGTTGCACGCGCCGAACGACGCTTTGCGCGACGAACTCGTGCCGCTGAACAGAAAGTACCCGCTCGCCGAACTGATGGCGGCGTGCCAGCGCTACCTGAAAGTGGCGCCGCGCGATTTCATCACGTTCGAGTACTGCATGCTCGATGGCGTGAACGACAGTGAGGCGCACGCGCGCGAGCTCCTCGAGCTGACAGCCGACGTGCCGTGCAAGTTCAACCTCATCCCGTTCAATCCGTTTCCGGAGTCGGGGCTCTTGCGCTCGAAAGCGGAGCGCATCAAGCGGTTCGCGCAGATTCTTATCGATGCCGGCGTGGTCACCACCGTGCGCAAGACGCGCGGAGACGACATCGATGCCGCCTGCGGTCAGCTCGCCGGGGCGGTCAAGGACCGTACTCGCGTTGCCGAGCGCATGGGACGTTCGAGCCGGGTCATCGAGGTGCGGCGCGCGGATTGAGCGATGGCTCGATGCGAGTGCGCAGGCGGGGCTGGCAGCGCGAAGGCTTCGGGCAGGAAAACGCGGGAGCAAAACGCCTTACGAGGCGGTGTGAGTGGCAACAAGCGGCGGCAGGAAGCGCGAAAGCGGTACACGATGCAGCGCATTTTGTTATAAACGGTCTGCGAATCCGGCGGACGATACGTCGAACCGGGCGCACAGGTGAAAAAGAATCGACGCGAGGATCAGGGATGAGTGAACCGCAGCATCCGCATACAGAGGGCACTCAGACGGGCGAGGGACAATCGGGGCCGGTTTCGACCGGGCATCGTGCCGCGCCGCAATCGGGGCACGCGGCGCTTGCGGCCTCGTTCGGGTCGCTTGCTGCGGCGGGCGCGAGCCTCGCGCAGCTTCGCGAGGCGAAGGGCTGGTCGATCGACGATGTGTCGGCCCGGTTGAAGGTGCCTCCACCCAAGATGCGGGCGCTCGAGTCGGGCGACGTCAGCCATTTGCCCGGCACGACGTTCGCGCTCGGTGTCGTGCGCAGCTACGCGAAGATGCTGGGTGTCGATCCGGCGCCGTTCGTGCAGGCGTTGCGCCGCGAGAAGGGCGAGCCCGAGCCGGATCTGTCGATGCCGGCATCGACCGGCACCGATTTGCCGCGAGGGCGCGTCTCGGTGTCATTGGGCGGCACGCCGCGGCATCGCTCATGGTGGTGGGGCGTCGCGGCTGTCGTCGTTGGGCTCGTGGCGTTGGTCATGTGGCATAGCGGCGGTCAACCGCCGGTTTGGCTCACGCGCTTGAAAGCGAGCGCGAACGGTGCAGCCGCGAATTCGAGCGGACCGTCGACGACGACCGCGCAAGGACAGACCATCGCTTCGGGTTCCGCGGCGGCCGCGGATGGCGGGTTCGCGCCTGCGCCGGCCATTGCGTCCGCCACAACACCGGCCAGCGTGAGCAGTGAAGCGCAAGCGCTCGCGCCCACACCGCTTGCGTCGCTCTCCGCCGCACCGGCTCCGGCGGAACAGCCGGCTTCGGCGCCCGCGCTGGCGACGGCTTCCGGTGCCGCGCCGGCTGTGCAATCGCAGGCGCTCGCGGCGGCGAGCGCGGCTCAGCCAACCGAGGCGTCGGCGGTCCCCGCTGGCGCTACGACGCTGTCGTTCGCCGTGACGCAGGACAGCTGGTTCAGCGTACGTGACAAGACGGGCAAGGAAGTGTTCTCGGGTATCGTGCACGCGGGCGATACGAAACAAGTGACGGGCGAAGCGCCGTTGAAGGTGGTCGCGGGTAATCGCGCGGGCCTGCAGTCGGTCACGCTCGACGGCAAGCCCGTCGAGGCCGCGAGGTACGGCGCCGGTAAAGGCAACGTCGCGCGTTTCACGCTGCCGTGAGCTTTGGCGCCGCGCGTTGCCGCGGCGCTCGTCGCATTGGGTGAACCGCCGCGCATGAGCGCGCGGGACACATAGCGTAATCAGCAACAATGGGTCTTTCGATGCAATCCGACAGCAGCAGCCAGATTTGTTCGTCCGAGCCGATTTTCGGCGGCCCCGCCGCGCGCCGTGCTTCGCATGCCGTGGACGTTCGCTGGGGCGGTCAGCTCGTGACGATCGGCGGGGACGCTCCCGTGCGCATTCAGTCGATGACGAACACCGATACGGCCGATGCAATCGGCACGGCAATCCAGGTGAAGGAGTTGGCCCAGGCCGGCTCCGAGCTCGTGCGCATCACGGTGAACACGCCCGAAGCCGCGCAGGCCGTCCCCGCCATTCGCGAACAGCTCGATCGTATGGGTGTGTTCGTTCCGCTCGTGGGCGATTTCCATTACAACGGTCACTTATTGCTGCGTGACTATCCGGGCTGCGCCGAAGCGCTCTCGAAATACCGGATCAATCCCGGCAACGTCGGGCAGGGCGCAAAGCGCGATACGCAGTTCGCCCAGATGATCGAGGCCGCGATCCGCTATGACAAGCCAGTACGTATCGGCGTCAACTGGGGCAGCCTCGACCAGGACCTGCTCGCGAAGATGATGGATGAAAACGCCGCGCGCAACACGCCCTGGGAAGCGCAAAGCGTCATGTACGAAGCGCTGATCCAATCGGCGATCGGCTCTGCGGAGCGGGCTGTCGAGCTCGGTCTTGCGCGCGAAAAGATCATCCTGTCATGCAAGGTGAGCGGCGTGCAGGACCTGATCGCCGTCTATCGCGAGCTCGCGCGCCGTTGCCGCTTCGCGCTGCACCTCGGATTGACCGAGGCCGGCATGGGTTCGAAGGGCATCGTCGCCTCCACTGCCGCGCTGGGCGTGCTGCTGCAACAAGGTATCGGCGATACGATCCGCATCTCGCTGACGCCCGAGCCGGGGGCGTCGCGTACGGGCGAAGTCATCGTGGGCCAGGAGATTTTGCAGACGATGGGTCTGCGTTCGTTCACGCCGATGGTTATCGCGTGCCCGGGCTGCGGACGCACGACGAGCACACTCTTCCAGGAGCTCGCCGCGCAGATCCAGTCCTATCTGCGCGCGCAGATGCCCGTATGGCGCGAGCAATATCCCGGTGTCGAAAAGATGCACGTCGCCGTGATGGGATGCATCGTCAACGGTCCCGGCGAATCGAAGCAGGCGAACATCGGCATCAGTCTGCCGGGCTCGGGCGAAAACCCCGCCGCGCCTGTCTTCATCGATGGCGAAAAGGTCAAGACGCTGCGCGGAGAGCGCATCGCCGAGGAATTCCAGCAAATCGTGAGCGATTACGTCGAGCGCCGCTATGGCCGCGCGGCCGTTGCGAACTGAGCGTCAAAACGTCAACACAATCCAGCATGACTGAATCGAAAAAGAAGCTCGAGAAACTGACCGGCGTAAAAGGCATGAACGACATCCTGCCGCAGGATGCCGCGCTCTGGGAGTTTTTCGAGTCGACCGTGAAATCGATGCTGCGGGCATACGGCTATCAGAACATCCGTACGCCGATCGTCGAGCATACGCAGCTGTTCACACGCGGTATCGGCGAAGTGACCGATATCGTCGAGAAGGAGATGTACAGCTTTGTCGATGCCCTGAACGGGGAAAACCTGACACTGCGCCCCGAAAATACCGCGGCCGTCGTGCGCGCGTGCATCGAGCACAACCTGCTGTACGACGGCCCGAAGCGCCTTTGGTACGTCGGCCCGATGTTTCGTCACGAGCGGCCTCAGCGCGGGCGTTATCGGCAGTTCCATCAAGTCGGCGTGGAAGCGCTCGGTTTCGCCGGCCCCGATACGGACGCCGAGATCATTCTGATGTGCCAGCGCTTGTGGGACGACCTCGGGTTGACCGGCATTCGGCTCGAAATCAATTCGCTCGGTCTCGCCGAGGAGCGTGCGGCCCATCGCGTCGAGCTGATCCGATATCTCGAGCAGCATGTCGATGCGCTCGACGAAGACGCAAAGCGCCGCCTCTACACGAATCCGCTGCGCGTGCTCGATACGAAGAATCCCGCGCTGCAGGAGATCGCGCAAAACGCGCCCAAGCTCATCGACTTCCTGGGCGATGTGTCTCGCGCGCACTTCGAAGGGCTGCAGCGGCTTTTGAAGGCCAACAACCTTCCGTTCTCGATCAATCCGCGGCTAGTCCGCGGGCTCGACTATTACAATCTGACCGTCTTCGAATGGGTCACGGACAAGCTCGGCGCACAAGGCACCGTGGCAGCCGGCGGCCGCTACGATCCGCTCATCGAGCAATTGGGCGGCAAACCGACGGCCGCATGCGGCTGGGCGATGGGCGTGGAGCGCATTCTCGAACTGTTGAAGGAAGACGCTCTCGTGCCGCAGGACGAGGGTTGCGATGTCTACGTCGTTCACCAGGGCGACGCCGCGCGCGAGCAGGCGTTCGTCATTGCCGAGCGGTTGCGCGACACGGGCCTCGACGTCGTCTTGCATTGCAGTGCCGACGGCGCGTCCGCGAGCTTCAAATCGCAAATGAAACGTGCCGACGCGAGCGGGGCGGCATTCGCCGTTATCCTTGGCGAAGACGAGGTCGCGAGCGGGACGGTCGCGGTCAAGCCGCTGCGTGACTCGGGCGCTGAAGGCGAGAAAAGCGAACAACGCAGCATTCCGGTTGAAAACTTGACCGAATTTCTAATCAATGCGATGGTTGCAACCGCCGAAGACGGCGAGGACTGACGCGCGCGACGCGCGGCGCATGACGGCCGTTCGACAATCACAAGACGCAGGAAAGAAGGAATCGCTTGGCGATGAGTTATCACGACGAACAAGAATCGATTGAGAGCTTCAAGGCCTGGTGGGCGCAGTGGGGTAACGCGACGACCTGGATCGTCCTCGTTGCGCTCCTCGCCGCAGCAGCCTGGAACGGCTGGAATTTCTGGCAACGTCGCGAGGCGGCGCAGGCCGCCGTTCTGTACGAACAGGTCCTGCAGGCCGTTTCGTCGAAGAACAAGGCGAACGTCGTGCGGGACGCGGCTGACATGGAGTCGAGATACAGCGGCACCGCGTATGCCCAAATGACGGCCCTTGCGGCGGCCAAGGCACTCTACGAGGCGGGCGATCTCGCGGCGGCAAAGACCCAGCTGCAATGGGCGATCGACCACGCGAAGGACGATGAATACAAGGAAATCGCGAAGCTGCGGCTCGCGGGTCTCCTGCTCGACGAAAAGTCGTACGACGCTGGGCTCGCGTTGCTTTCGGGCACGCCGCCCGATGGTTTCAAGGGTGTCGTGGCCGACCGTCGCGGCGATCTGTTGGCCGCCGGCGGCAAGCGCGATGACGCTCGTGCCGCCTATCAAGTCGCGCTCGATTCACTGGCGAAAAGCGATACATCCGCGCGTCAGCTGATCCAATTCAAGCTCGACGCACTTGGCGGTTGAGCCGGCTTTCTCGACGGAAAGCCCGTTTGCCGCCGGGCGGTTGCCGAAGATTGCGGCACCGCTCGCCTCGATTGATCAACCCTAGACGATGCTTCGCCCACCAATGAATTTGCTGAAACGTTTCGCCGTGCCCGTTGCTTGTGCGATGACTGTCCTCGCGATGACAGCCTGCTCGTCCTCGAAAGACGAGCGTCGCGTGCCGACACCGCTCACCGAGTTCAAGCCAGCCCTCACGGTCGAGCGGGCCTGGCGCGCGAGCGTCGGCAAGGCGGGGCGCTACCTGTTTTCTCCGGTCGCGGTCGGCGATGCCGTCTACGCTGCGGGCGCGGGCGGCACCGTGGCGAAGCTCGACGGGAAGACGGGCAAGGATATCTGGCGCACGAAGCTCCATACGGACTTGACGGCCGGTGTGGGCAGCGATGGCACATTGACGGCCGTCGGCGCTGTGCGCGGCGGCGTTTATGTGCTCGATGCAAACGGCAAGCAGCTCTGGAAATCCGATGTGCCGGGCGAAGTCATTTCGCCGCCGCTCGTCGGTAACGGGCTCGTTATCGTCCGTACGATCGATGGACAGATCAACGCGTTCAACGCGCAGACGGGCGAGCTGAAGTGGGTCTATCACAACCGTCCGGTGCCGCTCAATCTGCGCGTGTCGGCTGGGATGACGTTCGCGGCCGACGCCGCGGTGTTGGCTGGATTTCCCGGTGGTGGACTGGCCGCGATCGACCTGAAGACCGGCGACGATTACTGGCAGGCGCCTGTCTCGTATCCGAAGGGCGTCACGGAAGTCGAGCGGATCAACGACGTGACGGGCGCGCCGATCCTCGTGGGAGCGGAAGCGTGCGCCACGACGTTTCAGGGGCGCATCGGCTGTTTCGATGCCAACTCGGGGCGGCCGATCTGGGAACAGCCGTTCTCGAGCACGACCGGGGTGGCGCAAGATGGCACCACGGTGATCTCGAGCGACGATTGGTCGGTTGCGGAGGCATTCAGCGCGAGCGATGGCCATGTGCTCTGGCGTAACGACAAGCTCAAGAACCGCGATCTGAGCGTGCCGCTGCTGTTGGGTCCGTCGGCTGTCTTTGGCGATTACAAAGGCTTCGTGCACTTTCTCTCGCGCGACGACGGCTCGTTCGTGGCGCGTATTCCGACCGATGGCTCTCGCATCAGCGCCGCGCCCGTGGTCGCGGGCGATACGCTGATCGTGCAGACGAAGGACGGCGACCTGTTCGGCTTCCGCCCACGCTGAGCGAAAAACCGGGCGGCGTCTGACATGCCGCTGCCGGTCGGCTTCACGCCGGCCGTCTGTATTTTTGAGCCGGCGGCGGGTTGCCGACGATGGGCCGTGACGATGGGCCGATGTGTCGCGCCCATCATGGGCGCCGAGGCTCGATCGTGATAACGTGCGGCAAGACGATAGACTTTTTGCGGCGAGCGCCGCACCGCCGGAACGCCTGCGCCGCAGACATCTTCTGCGCGTACCATCCGATGCCATCGACGGCATCGGCGCTTTACTTTGACGACATCTGATGAAACCCGTTATTGCCCTCGTTGGGCGCCCCAATGTGGGGAAATCCACGCTGTTCAACCGCCTCACGCGCTCGCGGGACGCGCTCGTCGCCGATTTGCCGGGTCTCACGCGCGATCGCCATTATGGAGAAGGGCGCGCGGGTGACAGGCCTTATCTCGTCGTCGACACGGGGGGCTTCGAACCCGTGGCGAAAGACGGCATTCTTCATGAGATGGCCCGTCAAACCCGGCAGGCGGTTGAGGAATCCGACGTGGTGGTCTTCATCGTCGACGGACGTAACGGCCTGGCGCCGCAGGACAAGTCGATCGCCGAATACCTGCGCAAGACGGGGCGGCCTATCATGCTGGTCGTCAACAAGGCGGAAGGCATGAAGTACACGGCCGTTGCCGCGGATTTCTACGAACTCGGGCTCGGCGATCCGCGGGCGATCTCGTCTGCTCATGGCGACGGCGTCACCGAAATGATCAACGATGCGCTCGAAATCGCGTATTCGGGACACCCGGACGAAGCCGAAGCGGATGAGGCGCCGCACGGCGTCAAGATTGCCATCGTGGGGCGCCCGAACGTGGGCAAGTCCACGTTGGTCAATACGCTGATTGGCGAGGATCGCGTCATCGCGTTCGATATGCCGGGCACGACGCGCGATTCGATCTATGTGGACTTCGAGCGGCAGGGGCGCAACTATACGCTCATCGATACGGCCGGTTTGCGCCGGCGGGGCAAGGTGTTCGAGGCCATCGAGAAGTTCTCGGTCGTCAAGACGCTGCAATCGATTGCCGATGCCAACGTCGTTATTCTGCTGCTCGATGCGCGTCAGGACATCTCCGATCAGGATGCGCACATTGCGGGATTCGTCGTCGAGCAGGGGCGCGCGCTCGTCGTCGGCGTCAATAAATGGGACGGACTGGACGAACACGTGCGCGAGCGCACCAAGGCCGATCTGAAGCGCAAGCTGAAGTTCCTGGAATTCGCCAAATTCCATTTCATTTCCGCCACCGAGAAGTCGGGCATTGGCGCGTTGATGCGCTCGGTCGACGCTGCTTATGCGGCCGCCATGGCGAAACTGCCGACGCCGAAGCTCACGCGCGCGCTCATCGAGGCAGTCGAGTTCCAGCAGCCCCGGCGACGCGGGCCGGTACGCCCGAAACTGCGCTACGCGCACCAGGGCGGCCAGAATCCGCCCATTATCGTCATCCACGGCAATGCGCTCGATGCCGTGACGGATACCTATAAACGGTACCTCGAGAACCGCTTCAGAGAAACTTTCTCCCTGACCGGAACTCCATTGCGCATAGAGTTTCGCTCATCGGCGAACCCCTACGCGGATAAGGGCTGACCAAGCCGAACGGGGGATTGGCCGGACGGCCGGGCACCGCGTACGGGAACGAAAATCGGCTATAGTGTAGCGATTGACGCCGGATTTCTTTTTCTTCGGCGTCGATGTGGATCCAACCTGCAAAAAAACGACGGAGTTTGCTATGAGCAACAAAGGGCAATTGTTACAAGACCCGTTTTTGAACGCACTGCGTAAAGAGCACGTGCCTGTCTCGATTTATTTGGTCAACGGCATCAAGCTGCAAGGGAACATCGAATCGTTCGACCAGTACGTCGTGTTGCTCCGGAATACCGTTACTCAGATGGTTTACAAGCACGCTATTTCGACGGTCGTACCCGCCCGTCCGGTCAATTTCCATCCGGACGCCGAGACGTCCTGATCCATCATCGCGGGCGGCACGGTATTTTCATCGTCGCCGTGCCGGCCGCTCCAATTCGACATTCACCAATTTGATCAACGCAGCGCTCGTCGGCATCGATTTCGGCAAGATCGACTTCGAAGCCAGTCTCGAAGAACTCAGCCTGCTCGCGCAAAGCGCGGGCGCCCATCCCGCCGTGATGTTGACGGGGCGCCGGTCCAGCCCCGATGCCGCGCTGTTCGTCGGCAGCGGCAAGGCCGAGGAATTGCGCCTCGCCTGTGAGGCCAACGACATCGAAATCGTCATCTTCAATCACGCGTTGGCGCCTGCGCAGCAGCGCAATCTGGAGCGGGCGCTTAATCGGCGTGTCGTCGATCGGACAAGCCTCATTCTCGACATTTTCGCGCAGCGTGCCCGCAGTCACGAGGGCAAGCTGCAGGTCGAGCTTGCTCAGTTGCAGTACATCGCAACGCGGCTCGTGCGCGCCTGGACTCACCTCGAACGGCAAAAAGGCGGTATCGGGCTGCGCGGCCCTGGCGAAACCCAGCTCGAGACGGACCGGCGGCTCATTGGCGACCGCATCAAGATGCTCAAGACGCGTCTCGCGAAACTGCAGCGCCAGCACGGCACGCAGCGTCGGCAGCGCCAGCGCAACCGAACGCTGTCGGTCTCGCTCGTGGGCTACACGAACGCGGGCAAATCCACGCTGTTCAATGCGTTGACGAAGGCGCAGGCTTATGCGGCCGATCAACTCTTCGCCACGCTCGACACGACGTCGCGCCGTGTCTTTCTTGGCGACGAGGCCGGTCAAGTGGTGGTGTCCGATACGGTCGGATTCATTCGCGAATTGCCGCACCAGCTCGTGGCCGCGTTTCGCGCGACGCTGGAGGAGACGATCCATGCCGACGTGCTGCTGCATGTCGTCGATGCGTCGAGCGCCGTGCGGCTCGATCAGATCGATCAAGTCAACGAGGTCTTGCGCGAGATTGGCGCGGACACCGTGCGGCAAGTCCTCGTCTTCAACAAGATCGATGCGGTGCCGGAGCTCGCTCATCGCAAGGAGGCGGTCGAGCGCGACGAGTATGGTAATATTTCGCGCGTCTTTTTGAGCGCGCGCACGGGGCAAGGACTCGATTCGCTGCGCGCGGCCATCGCCGAGATCGCCACCTCAGAACATCTCCCAGACACCGGGCGGGCGCTGCCGGAACCCCAGGCAGCGGCGGACGAGCACGAAGACTTCGACGTACCGCGGCTGGACGGAAAGGCGGTTGTGCGCCGTTCCGATCTGCATTGACCGGCTCTCCCAACTCGAGCGAACGAACACAGGTGAACGAATACAACGAGCGGAGTTTCTGGATGCGCGCGCGCGCCATTCTTTCCATCAGCGATCCTCGTTGGGGACGCAGCGAGGGCAACGGCGACCGGCAGCGTCCGAACGAGCCGAACCGCGGGCGCGGCAACGGCGAAGGTCCGCCGGATCTCGACGAAATGTGGCGCGAATTCAATCGACGCCTGTCGCGGCTTTTCGGCGGCAAGGGTGGCGGACCCGGGCCAGGCGAACGCCGCCCCGATAACGGGCGCGCAGCGCGCGTGGGCGTGGGCATCGTCATTGGCGTCCTCGTGGCGATCTACGTCGGTAGCGGCGTTTTCGTCGTACAGGAAGGCCAAACCGGTGTCGTGCTCCAGTTCGGCAAGTTGCGCCGTACGGTGGGGCCCGGCGTTCACCTGCGCTCGCCTTATCCGTTCGAGACGAGCGAAATCGTCAACGTCTCCGAGGTACGCTCCGTCGAAGTGGGCCGCCGCAATGCGGTGAACGACGGCAACCTGATGGATGCCTCGATGCTCACGCGAGACGGTGACATCCTCAATGTCCGCTTCAGCGTGCAGTACCAGGTCAAATCGCCGACGGACTACCTCTTTCATGCGGTCGATCCCGATCGCAGCGTCACGCAGGCCGCTCAAGCGGCGGCGCGGGAGATCGTCGGGGCGAGCGGCACGCAGGCACTCGTCGATGAGAGCCGGGAACAACTGAGCCAGCAACTGGCCACGGCGATTCAGCACTCGCTCGACCTGTATCGCGCGGGGCTAACCGTTGCAGGTGTGACGATTCAGAGCATCGAGCCGCCGCAGCAGGTACAGGCGGCATTCGACGACGCAGTGCGGGCCAAGGACGACCGCGAGCGCATGAAGCGCGAAGCGCAGGCGTATGCGAATGAAATTCTGCCGCGTGCGCAAGCCGATGCCGCGCGCTCGATCGACGACGCGAAAGCCTACGCCGGGCGCGTCGTGACGCAGGCGCAAGGCGATGCGGACCGCTTCGCGCAGGTCTATGCCCAGTACGCGAAGGCGCCCGCCATCGTGCGCGAGCGAATGTATCTCGATACCATGCGTGACATCTATTCGAACACGACCAAAGTTTTTGTCGGCACGAAAGCGGGCTCGAGCGTGATCCAGTTGCAGCTCGACAAGCTGCTCGAAGCGAAGGGGCGTGGGGCAGCCGACGCTCAGCCGGCACCCGCGGCGCCGGCTGCGGCGTCCGCGGCCTCCGCCACGCAGGGTGCATCGGCTGCAGTGCCGGCGGTCGCGAGCCCTGCAAGCCGCGCGGCTGCCGCGAGCGACGCGATCCGTTCGCGCGACTCATTGCGCAGCCGTTCGCGCGAAGACGATTTGCAGCAGTGAGGCTCGCCTGATCATGAACCGTATCGTTGCACTCGTCATCGTCGTCGTATTGTTGTTGTTCGCGGGGGCGTCCACGCTCGTGGTCGTCGATCAGCGACACGTCGCCATCGTCTATTCGCGTGGGCATGCAGATCCGACGGTAGTCAGCCCAGGGCTGCACTTCAAGCTGCCTACACCCATTCAAGGCGCCTCGCGCATCGATATGCGCATCCAGACTGTCGACACCGGCAATCCAGATCGCTATACGACGTCCGACAAGAGCGAACTGCTCGTCAGTCCGCTGCTGAAATATCGGGTCGTCGAGCCGCTCAAGCTTTTTGCCGCGACTGGCGGGGACCTGCAAAGCGCACCCGAGCGTCTGAGCGCGCTTGCGCGCGAGGCGCTGGGCGATGCGCTCGCCACACGCGCGCTGACCGACATACTTTCGCACCAGGCTCAGATTGCGTCGAATGCCCGCGAGGCGATGGCAAACGGTGCGCGCTCGCTTGGCATCGATATCGTCGATCTGCAGCTCGTGCGGGTCGATTTCCCGGGGAGCATGTCCGACGCCGTCTATAAACGGATGGCGGCGGACCGTGAGCAGGCGGCAAGCGCGGCGCGCGCGGAAGGCGCCGCGCAGGCGGAGGCGATCAAGGCGGACGCCGACCGGCAGCGCCAGGCTGTACTGGCCGATGCCTACAAGCAGGCTCAGACGATCAAGGGGCAAGGCGATGCAAAAGCCGCGGAAATCGCAGCGGACGCATTCAGCCGGGACCCGGGTTTTTATCAGTTTTATCAGAGCATGCAGGCCTACCGGGCGGTGTTCAAGCCGAACGACGTAATCGTCGTCGATCCGGACAGCGAGTTCTTCCGGTTCATGCGCAGCTCGGGCGGCAGTGCCGAAACTTCCGCGCGTGCCCCGGCTGCGCCGCAAAAACATTGACAAGAGGGGACGCCGCGCTCGTACGGCAGCGGCTGAAAGCGTATGGACATGGCTGGCTCGTTGCTGCTCGCGGTCGCGTTGATGCTTATTATCGAGGGCATGTTCCCGTTCGTATTCCCGACCGCCTGGCGGGAGACGTTCCGTAAAATTGCGGCACGTCCGGCGCATCATATTCGCGTCGGCGGGCTCATCGTCATGGCGTTGGGTCTCGTGTTGCTTCTCGTGGCCACGTGAGCTCGTGCGCTACCCATTAATGTCGTAGGACTCATCCGAATGTCGACCTGGCTGCTTCCCGAGAATATTGCCGATGTGCTGCCGTCGGAAGCGCGAAAGATCGAAGAGCTGCGCCGCGCGCTGCTCGATCGCTTTCGCGCGTACGGCTATGAAATGGTGATGCCGCCGCTGCTCGAATATCTCGAATCGCTTCTCACGAGCGGCGGAGCGGATCTCAATCTGCGCACGTTCAAGCTCGTCGACCAACTGTCGGGCCGTACGCTGGGACTCAGGGCCGATACCACGCCTCAAGTGGCGCGTATCGATGCACATCTACTGAACCGGCAGGGCGTCACGCGGCTGTGCTATGCGGGCAGCGTATTGCATACACGCCCGCGCGGGCTGCATGCCACGCGCGAGCAGATTCAGGTGGGCGCCGAAATCTACGGTCACGCCGGCCTCGAGGCCGATGTCGAAATTCAGCAGCTGATGCTCGACGTGTTGCGGCTCTCGGGTTTCGGCAAAGTGCGGTTCGATCTTTGCCATGCCGGTGTGCTCGCTGCGCTGTTCGCGCGCGAGCCGGCCGCTGCGGCCATGGGCGAGACGCTTTACGAGGCGCTCGCGGGCAAGGACGTCGCGCGACTCGACGAGCTCACGCAAGGGCTGGACGCGCCGATACGCGACGCGCTGCGCATCCTGCCTTCCCTCTATGGCGATGCGTCGGTGTTGGACGACGCAAGGCGGCATTTGCCGCAATGGCCCGATATCGCGCAAGCGCTCGATGATCTGACGTTCCTCGCGGCGCAAGTGGAGGGGGCCGAAGTGACGATCGATCTGGCTGACCTGCGCGGGTATGCCTACCACAGTGGCGTCATGTTTTCCGCTTACGTGGATGGCGTCTCCAATGCCGTTGCTCGCGGCGGGCGCTACGACCATGTGGGTCAGGCGTACGGACGCGCGCGCGCCGCAACGGGTTTTTCGCTCGATCTGCGCGAGCTTGCCCGGATTTTGCCGGCTCAGGCGCGCAGTAGTGCGATCCTTGCCCCGTGGCGGCATGACGAGGCGTTGCGCGCCAGCGTCGCGGTGCTGCGCGATGCGGGCGAGATCGTCATCCAGGCATTGCCGGGTCACGATCACGACCTCGACGAGTTCGCCTGCGACCGTGTGCTCGTCGAGCGCGACGGTGCATGGGTCGTCGAGGCGCGGCGGCCATAAGTGGTGCGCACCGCTTGCGGTGCCGCATCGTCCGATAGCCCATGCCGTTGAAGCGAAACGGAAAAATTCGGAACGCCCGGCGAACATGGGTAGAATACGTTTTTAACCAGCTCAAGAATCAACATGTCTGCCAGTGCAGTGAACGCAGCCCAGGGGCGCAACGTCGTCGTCGTCGGGACTCAATGGGGTGATGAAGGCAAAGGCAAGATCGTCGACTGGCTGACGGACCACGCGCAAGGCGTCGTGCGTTTCCAGGGCGGTCACAACGCCGGCCATACGCTCATCATCGGTGGCAAGAAAACCATCCTGCGTCTGATCCCGTCGGGCATCATGCGTGCGGACGTGGCCTGCTATATCGGCAATGGCGTCGTGCTCTCGCCGGAGGCGCTCTTCAAGGAGATCGAAGAGCTCGAAGCAGCGGGCCTCGATGTTCGGCGGCGCCTCTTCATCTCCGAAGCGGCGACACTGATCCTGCCATACCACGTTGCCATCGACCAGGCGCGCGAAGCGCGCCGAGGCGCTGGCAAGATCGGCACGACGGGCCGCGGCATCGGGCCAGCGTACGAAGACAAGGTGGGCCGGCGCGCGTTGCGCGTTCAGGATCTGTTTGCCCCGGCAGCGTTCGCCGAGCGTCTGCGCGACAACCTCGATTTTCATAATTTCGTGTTGACCCAATATCTGGGCGCACCGGCCGTCGATTTCCAGCAGACGCTCGATACGATGCTCGGCTATGCCGAGCGCATCGAGCCCATGGTCACGGATGTATCGCGTCGGTTGTACGACGAAAACGCCGCGGGGCGCAACCTGCTGTTCGAAGGCGCGCAAGGCACGCTCCTCGATATCGACCACGGCACTTACCCGTTCGTGACATCGAGCAATTGCGTGGCGGGCGCCGCGACCGCGGGCGCGGGCGTCGGACCGCAAAAGCTTCATTACATTCTCGGGATCACCAAGGCGTACTGCACGCGCGTCGGCGCGGGGCCGTTCCCGAGCGAACTCTACGATGCGGACAATCCGCAGCGGCAAGAGGCGATCGGTGTGACGCTCGCGAACGTCGGCAAGGAATTCGGCTCCGTGACGGGGCGCCCGCGCCGCACCGGTTGGCTCGATGCTGCCGCGCTGCGCCGCTCGATTCAGATCAACGGCGTGTCGGGCCTTTGCATGACGAAGCTCGATGTGCTCGACGGCATGGACGAGGTGAAGTTGTGCGTCGGCTACAAGATCGACGGCAAGGATGTGGATCTGCTGCCGCGAGGTGCCGCCGAGGTGGCGCGCTGCGAGCCGGTCTATGAGACGTTCGGCGGTTGGAAAGAGAGCACGATCGGCATCACCCAGTGGAACGAGCTGCCGGCGACTGCTCAGGCCTATCTGACGCGTGTCCAGGAAGTGGCGGGCGTGCCGATCGACATGGTCTCCACGGGCCCGGACCGGGATGAAACGATCCTGCTGCGTCATCCGTTCAAGGTGTAACGGACGGTGCGGGACATGACGACCCTCTCGATGACGGATGCGCGTAACGACGACAAGAATCTTTGGGTCAGCTGGGACGAATACCATCGGCTGATCGAGATGCTCGCGCTCGCCGTGCACGATTCCGGATGGACATTCGACAAGATCCTGTGTCTCGCGCGCGGCGGCTTGCGCGTGGGCGATCAGCTCTCGCGCATCTATGACTTGCCGCTGGCCATTTTGGCGACGAGCTCCTACCGCGAGGCGGCGGGGACCCAGCAAGGCGAGCTCGATATCGCTCAGTACATCACGATGACGCGCGGCGAATTATCGGGCAACGTGCTGCTCGTCGACGATCTCGTCGATTCCGGCGTGACGCTCGCACGGGTGCAGCAGCATCTGAAGGAGCGTTACCCGGCCGTGACGGCCGTACGGTCCGCCGTGCTCTGGTACAAGGGGTGCTCAAAGGTGAAGCCCGATTATTTCGTTCAGCATCTGCCGACGAACCCCTGGATTCACCAGCCTTTCGAGGAGTGGGACACCGTGCGCCCACATAATCTTGCAGCCTGGATCAAACGCGGCATGGCCGGCTCGCAGTCCGGCACATAATGTGCCTGGGAGCGAAAAAACGCGGATGCCAACGAGTCCCGTGGCGGCGGAGTCGACCGACTCCGCTTTTTTGTATGTGCGCGCGGTGCTTGCACCGCTAGAATAGCGCTCGCTGCCTGCTGATCCGCTCTCCATTTCTTCGCCTATGACTGACAACGGCCACGATCCTTCCCGCCAGCATTCCTTGCCTGCGCTCGCGCTCGCCGCCATTGGCGTGGTGTTCGGCGACATCGGCACGAGCCCGCTTTACGCGCTCAAGGAAGCCTTCAGCGAGTCGCATGGCATTCCGTTGACCGAAGCGTCGATTCTCGGCGTCATTTCGCTGCTGTTCTGGGCGATAGTCGTTGTCGTATCGATCAAATACGTCCTGTTCGTCATGCGGGCCGACAACAACGGCGAGGGCGGTGTACTTGCTCTGATGGCGCTTTCGCTGCGCCCCTTCACCAGCAAGGGGCGGACATCGGGCACGTTGTTGATGCTCGGCATCTTCGGTGCCTGCATGTTCTATGGCGATGCGGTCATCACACCGGCGATTTCCGTCATGTCGGCCGTCGAAGGACTCGAGGTCGCCACACCGCAGCTGTCGCATCTCGTCATTCCGATCACGATCGTGATTCTCGTCGCGCTGTTCTGGATTCAGCGGCACGGCACCTCGCTGGTCGGCAAGCTCTTTGGGCCGATCATGATCGTCTGGTTCCTGACGCTTGCCGTTCTGGGCGTGGGGCATGTGATTCGAGAACCGGGCGTCATTGCAGCGCTCAATCCGTACTACGCGGTCACGTTCATGAGCCGCCACTTGCTGCAGGCCTATGTGGTGCTGGGCTCCGTATTTCTCGTGCTGACGGGCGCTGAGGCGCTTTATGCCGATATGGGCCACTTCGGCGCGAAGCCGATCCGCGTGGGTTGGTATTGCATCGTCATGCCTGCGCTGGTGGTGAACTATTTCGGGCAGGGCGCGTTGCTGATGCACGATCACAGCGCGCTCGCGAACCCGTTCTTTCACATGGCGCCCGCCTGGGCGACTCTGCCGCTCGTCGTTCTCTCGACTATCGCAACGGTCATCGCTTCGCAGGCTGTCATTTCAGGCGCGTATTCGCTCACGAGCCAGGCGATTCAGCTTGGCTATGTTCCGCGGATGAAGATCCTCCATACATCGGATCTCGCAATCGGACAGATTTATGTTCCTGTCGTGAACTGGATGTTGCTCTTCGTCATTCTGATGATCGTCATCGGCTTCAAGAGCTCCGATAATCTGGCGGCGGCGTACGGTATCGCCGTCACGACGACGATGGTCATTACGACGGTGTTGGCCTGCGTCGTCATGGTGAAGGTGTGGAATTGGAACAAGCTGCTCGTTGCAGTCATCATTGCAGCGTTCATGGTCGTCGACCTCGCGTTTTTCGGCGCAAACTTGCTGAAGGTGGCCGAGGGCGGCTGGCTGCCGCTGGGCATCGGCGCATTGCTCTTCTTCCTGTTGATGACATGGCATAAGGGCAGGCTACTCGTGAAGGAGCGTACCGCGGCGGACGGCATTCCGCTCGCACCGTTCTTGCAGGGTTTGCTTGCGCACCCGCCGCACCGCGTCTCGGGCACGGCAATCTATTTGACGGGGAGCGACACGCTCGTGCCCGTCAGCCTGCTGCACAACCTCAAGCACAACAAGGTGCTCCACGAGCGCACGCTGTTCCTCACCTTCGTCACGCGCGACATTCCTTACGTCAAGGATGACGAGCGCGTCACGATCAAGGAGGAGGGGGGCGGCCTGTTCCTGGTCAAGGCGGCTTACGGGTTCAACGAAACCCCGGACGTGAAAGCGGTGCTGTCCGAAATCAGCCGCCTGTACGGGATGACGTTCGAACTCATGGATACGTCGTTTTTCCTCGCCCGCGAGACGGTGGTGCCGACGCAATTGCCTGGTATGTCGATACTACGTGAGCGTGTGTTTGCCTGGATGCACCAGAACGCAGCCAAGCCAACCGACTTTTTCAGTATTCCCGCCAACCGGGTCGTCGAATTGGGCACGAAGATCGAGATCTGAGCGCCAGCCACCCGTTAGCGATAGCGGTGCGGGTTCAACATGCAAAATGCCCGTGTCCATTTTCGACACGGGCATTTTTTCGGTCGTTCGGCGCCGTTTGGAACATGGCGCTTCGCGTAAGCAGTTCTAGCGCTGCTTCAATTTTGCGAATGCCGCCGCCATCGCGCCCGCGGGTTGTTCGTCGCGCGTACGCTGACCGCGCAAGCCGGCGTTGCGTCCATTACCGTTCGCGTGGCCCGCGCCGCGCTCGCTGGCCGGACTGCTGCCGCGCGCGGGCGCCGCATCGTCGGCCAGCCGCATCGTCAGCGCGATCCGTTGACGCTTCACATCCACGTCGAGCACCTTGACCTTCACGATCTGACCGGCTTTCACGACTTCGTGCGGGTCCTTCACGAATTTGGTCGACAGGGCCGACACGTGCACCAGGCCGTCCTGATGCACGCCGATATCGACGAACGCGCCAAACGCCGCGACGTTCGTTACGACGCCTTCCAGGACCATGCCCGGTGCCAGGTCGGATATCTTTTCGACGCCTTCACGGAAAGTGGCGGTCTTGAATTCGGGGCGCGGATCGCGGCCGGGCTTCTCGAGTTCGGTGAGAATATCGCGCACGGTGGGCAAGCCGAAGCGCTCGTCGACGAACTCGGCCGGGCTCAACCCGGCCAGCGCTTCGCGATTGCCGAGCACGACGTCGATTTCCTTGCGAATCTTCGCAAGAATTCGTTCGACGACGGGATAAGCCTCGGGGTGCACCGACGAACGATCGAGCGGATTTTCGCCGCCGTTGATACGCAGGAAGCCCGCCGCTTGCTCGAAGGTCTTGTCGCCAAGGCGGGGTACTTTGCGCAGGTGCTCGCGCGATGGGAAAGGCCCGTTGGCATCGCGGAATTCGACGATATTGCGCGCGAGCGTGGCATTCAGGCCTGAGACGCGCGCGAGCAGAGCGATCGATGCGGTGTTCGCGTCGACCCCAACCGCGTTCACGCAGTCTTCGACGACGGCATCGAGCGAGCGGGCGAGTTCGCGCTGATTGACGTCGTGCTGGTATTGCCCGACGCCGATCGCCTTCGGTTCGATCTTGACGAGCTCGGCGAGCGGGTCTTGCAGGCGGCGGGCGATCGAGACAGCGCCACGCAACGAGACATCGAGATCGGGGAATTCCTTGGCCGCGAGTTCCGAGGCCGAGTAGACCGAGGCACCCGCCTCCGAGACGACGATTTTCTGGAGCTTCAGCTCGGGATGGCGGCTGATGAGCTCGCTCGCCAGCTTGTCCGTTTCCCGCGAAGCCGTGCCGTTACCGATACTGATCAGTTCCGCCTGCGTTTGCGCGGCAATGCGCGCAAGTTTTGCCAGTGAGCCATCCCAATCCCGGCGGGGCTCATGAGGGTAAATCGTATCGGTTGCCAGCAGCTTGCCGGTCCGATCGACGACGGCGACTTTCACGCCGGTACGCAGCCCCGGATCGAGCCCGATCACCGCCTTCGGGCCGGCCGGCGCGGCCAGCAGCAGGTCTTTGAGGTTGCGGGCAAAAACGCGAATAGCCTCGTGCTCGGCGGTTTCGCGCAGCTGCGTCAGCAGTTCGTTTTCGAGGTGGGGCTGCACTTTCACCCGCCAGCACCAGCGGCAGACATCGGCCAGCCATTTGTCGGCCGCGCGCCCCTGGTTTGCGATGCCAACGTGGCGCGCGATCATGGCTTCGCACGGATGCGGCACCTCGGCGTCGAGTTCGGCGCCGAGCCCGAGCTTCACCATCAGGATTCCGGCGTTACGGCCGCGGAAAAGCGCCAGCGCCCGGTGCGAGGGCACGGTTTTCAGCGTTTCGGAATAGTCGTAATAGTCGCGGAATTTTTCGCCTTCCTCGTTCTCCTTGCCGGCGACGACCGTCGACGAAACGATGCCGCGCTCTTGCAGATATTCGCGCAGCTTGCCGAGCAATTCGGCGCGTTCGCCGAACTGCTCCGACAGGATGTCGCGCGCACCGTCGAGCGCGGCTTTGACATCGGCCACGCCCTTTTCGGCGTCGACATACCTGGCGGCTTCCTGTTGCGGATCGAGGCGTGGGTCCGCCAGCAGCGCCTGCGCAAGTGGCTCGAGGCCGGCCTCGCGGGCAATTTGCGCGCGGGTGCGGCGCTTCGGCTTATAGGGCAGATAAAGGTCTTCGAGTGCTTGCTTGCTGTCGGCCTCGACGATCGCGGTGCGCAGCTCGTCGGTGAGCTTACCTTGCTCTTCGATGCTCGAGAGGATGGTGGCGCGGCGCTCTTCCATCTCGCGCAGGTAAAGCAGCCGCTCCTCGAGCTGACGCAGTTGCGTATCGTCGAGATTGCCGGTGACTTCCTTGCGGTAGCGCGCGATGAACGGGACGGTCGAGCCTTCGTCGAGCAGTTGGACGGCGGCTGCGACCTGGCGCGGCTCGACGGTCAATTCGGTGGCGATGCGCTGTACGATCTTGAGTGCTACGTTGTCCGTCATAAATGGCGTTGGCTGCAGGGCCGTGCGGGCCGCGCCGAGCCGCGTGAAACGGGGCCGAAATAGGTCCGAAGCAGCTGCGAGGCGCTCGCGTGGCCGGGTTGCTGGAGCGGCGCATTTTGCCATAAATGATCGGCGGCGAATCCCCGAGTGTTAGAATTTCGCTCATGTTCCAATCCCCGTCCAACACGTTGCCGACCTCTCGTTTTTCCGCCTTCGCGCGCGCTGCCGGTCTGGCTGCCGCGCTCGCCGTTTGGCCGCTCGCGCTCCTGGCGCAACCCTCGCCAGCCGCTGGTGCTTCGGCGGGCTCGACGCAAAGCGCCGATACCAAGACAGCGAAAGGGTCGGCGGATGCGCAGGCCACGAACGATTTCGATGCCCGCCAAAAGGCGCTCGATGAACGCGGGGCCCAGAACGATTACGTCTACGGCGTGGCGGTGCACGACTGCTACTCGAAATTTTTTGTGAACGCCTGCCTCGGACGCGCGCGCGACAAGATGCGGACGGTGCAGGCTCGTATCCACGCTGAACAGTTGGCGCTCAATGACGAACGGCGGTTGGCGCGCGCGCAAGAGCGGGATCAGCGCGAGGCCTTGAAAGCGGCGACCGAAGCCGCTGACGCGCCGCAGCGGGCCGCGGCGGACGCGCGCAACGCCGAGGCCTTCGAGGAAAAGCAGCGCCAGCATACGCTCGATGAGACGCGTCGGGGAGCCGAGGCGCCGCAGCGCGCCGCGAATCAGGCGGCGTACGACCGCAAACAGGCCGATTACCAGCGCAAGCTCGACGATGCGCGCCGTCAGGCAGCGCAAGATGCGCGCGCACGGGCCGAGCGCGCGCAGCGCTTCGAGCAGAAGCAGACGGACGCCGCGCAGCACAAGGCGGACGTCGAGGCACGCCAGAAGCAGGCGGAGCAAAAAGCGCAGGAAAAACAGCAGGAGCAGTTGCAACAGCAGGAGCAGCAAAAACAATTGCAAAAGGAGCAGCAGGAAAGCAACTGACGCAACACGTTTTTGCTGGACGGCAACCTTCAGGTGAAGACCGCCGCGAGGCGGACGAACGCCTATCGACCGAGGAGGCGGACCATGCGCGGCCATCACGCGATCAGCACGAACGCTCTGCGCGACCGCATCGTGCAGTTGGAGTGGGAGCATAGTGAACTCGATCGCATGATCGACAGATTGTCGGACTCATCGGAAATCTCCGACCTCGAGCTGCGGCGCCTGAAAAAGCGCAAGCTCAAGGTCAAAGACAACATCATGTTGCTGCAATTGCAGCTGGAACCGGACAAGCACGCATGAGCGACCGTCGGGCGGGCGCCGGCGCCGCGACTTGACGCCAGACGAATGCAGGAATCGCTTGCCTTGAATTCACCGTCGGCTCAATCTCCCAATGCGGGGCGCACGGATGCCGCCCGGCGAGACACCTCGATCGCGCTGAGCGCGAAACGCGGGACCGAGCTGGACGCGATTTTCGCGGCCGGCGGTTTGCTCGCGCGCGCAATCGACGGCTACCGTCCGCGGGCGTCCCAAATCGAAATGGCGCGCGCGGTGGCGGCGACGATGGAGGCCTCCGCTCGCGCGCTGCCGGAGCCAGCAATGTTCGAACTGCAGCGCCGCCCGGCGAGGCGCTTGCCCAGCGAGGACAAGCGGCAGAACGACACAGAGACGGAGCAAACCGGTGGCGTTTCGGACGGAGACGACAGCGCGGAGAACACGCTGATCGTCGAGGCGGGCACGGGCACGGGCAAGACCTTTGCCTATCTCGTTCCCGCGATGCTCTGGGGTGGCAAGGTCATCGTTTCGACGGGTACGAAGCATCTGCAAGATCAGCTCTTCGCGCGCGACATCCCGACCGTGCGCGACGCGCTTGCCGTACCGGTCAGCGTGGCCATGCTCAAGGGGCGAGCGAACTACCTGTGCCACTACTACCTGCAGCGCACGGCCGATAACGGCCGGCTGCCTTCGCGCCAGGATACGGCTTATTTGCAGGACATCGTGCGCTTCGCGAAGATCACGAAGACGGGTGACAAGGCCGAGCTCGCGAGCGTGCCGGAGACGGCACAGGTCTGGTCGATGGTGACTTCGACGCGCGAGAACTGCCTCGGGCAGGAGTGCCCGAACTACAAGGACTGCTTCGTCATGCAGGCGCGCCGTGAGGCGCAACAGGCCGATATCGTAGTGGTGAACCATCATCTGTTCTTCGCCGACATCATGTTGCGCGATACCGGGATGGCCGAGCTGCTGCCGACCGCCAACACGATCGTCTTCGACGAAGCGCATCAATTGCCGGAAACGGCCACATTGTTTTTTGGCGAAACGCTCTCCACGGCGCAACTGCTCGAGCTCGCACGCGATACCGTCGCCGAGGGCCTTGCTCATGCGCGCGACGCCGTTGAATGGGTCAAACTGGGTGCCGCGCTCGAGCGTGCGGCGCGCGATGTCCGGCTCGCATTCAGGGAAGATTCGCTGCGGATCTCCGCCACGCAGCTCGGTGAGGGCCACCCGCTTTATGGGGCACTCGATGCGCTGGGCACCGCGCTCGATACACTGGCTCAAGCGCTTGCCGCACAGGCCGAGCGCGCCGAATCGCTCGGCGCCTGCCTGCGGCGCGCTCGCGAGCTGCAAGACCAATTGGCACGCTGGATTGCCGCCGGGCCGGCAGCCGAGACAGCGGGAGCCGGTTCGGCTGCAAGCGGGCGGGAGGCCGCGTCTTCCAATATCGACGACGATCGCATTCGTTGGATCGAGGTGTTCTCGCATACCGTCCAATTGCACGAGACGCCGCTTTCCGTTGCGCCCATCTTCGCGAAACAGCGTGCAGGGGTGCCGCGCGCGTGGATCTTTACATCGGCGACGCTTTCCGTACGGGGCGATTTCACGCACTATGCGGCGCAAATGGGCCTCGACGCCCGGCGCTCGATGACGCTGCCGAGCCCGTTCGACTATGGCACGCAAGGATTGCTTTACGTCCCGCGCAACCTGCCGCAACCGTCGTCGCCGGCATTCACCGACGCCGTCTTCGAGGCAGCGCTACCCGCCATCGAAGCGGCCGGAGGCGGCGTCTTCGTGCTCTGCACGACGCTGCGCGCCGTCGACCGCATTGCGGCCAAGCTGCGCGACGTCATCGAGACGCGAGGCTGGTCGACGCCGCTTTTGACGCAGGGCGACGCGAGCCGCACGGAATTGCTCGATCGTTTCCGTGCTTACGGCAATGCGATTCTCGTGGGCAGTCAAAGCTTCTGGGAAGGCGTCGATGTGCGTGGCGATGCGCTGTCGCTCGTCGTGATCGACAAGCTGCCTTTCGCGCCGCCTGACGATCCTGTGCTGTCGGCCCGGCTCGATGTGCTGACGAAGAAAGGTTTGAGCCCTTTTGCCGTGCACCAGGTGCCGCAGGCCGTGATTACGCTCAAGCAAGGAGCGGGGCGGCTCATTCGGGCGGAAACCGATCGCGGCGTGCTGATGATCTGCGATACGCGTCTCGTCGATAAGCCTTACGGCAAACGCATCTGGCAGAGCCTGCCGCCGTTCAAGCGCACGCGCGAAATCGAGATCGTGAGAGAGTTTTTCGCCGAGCGAACGCAGGACGCCATACGGGACGCGGAGGCGCAATAGCCAGGGCGCCGGCCGCCGGGTCGCCGGCCTGGGCCGGCTCCGACATGCGTTGAAGGGACGGCGCCGCGGGGACTCGGCGGCGCTCGTTTCATCCGCGTGCGAACGCTACCAGATCTGCCACCATGCCTTCTTCGCACCCGGACGGGGATGGCCCGTGATGTAGGGGCTGTCTGGGAAGGTTGCCGCCAACACCCGGCGCGAATCTTCGGCGAGCTGCGGCTCGTTGAGTTTCGTGTACGACAGCATCATCAAATGCAGCGCATCCTCGATCGCCGGCGCGTTCTTGTATTCCTTGATCGCGCGCTGGGCACGGTTGATCGAAGCGACGTAGGCGCCACGCCGATAGTAGTAATCGGCGGCGTGAACCTCGTACGAGGCAAGCGCATTGACGATATAGCGCATGCGCGCCGCCGCATCGGGGGCGTACTTGCTGTCCGGATATTTATCGACGACGACCTTGAACGCGTCATACGATTCGCGCAGCGATTTCGGATCGCGCTCGCTCATGTCCTGTCCGGAGAACCGCCCGAAGAGGCCAAGGTCGTCATTGAAGTGAATCATCCCCTTCAGATAGTACGCGTAGGCGATATCGGGATGATCGGGATGCAGCTTGATGAAGCGATCGATAGCCTGGTCCGCCGCGGCCGCTTCGTTGTCCTTCCAGTTGCAGTACGCAACGTTGATCTGGGCCTGTTGCGCGAAGTGACCGAAGGGATCGCGGCCCTGCAACGCCTCGAAGTACTTGGCGCATTTGCCCCAGTCGCTACCCGTGAGGGCGTCTTGCGCCTCCGAGTATAATTTGTTGTTCGACCAGGTCACCGTCTCGTCGGTCTTTTGGGGCAAGCCGTGGCAACCCGTCACGATCAACGCGGCCGCCGCCAGCGAGAGGCTTGCTGCCGCGGGCCGGGCGGCACGCTTGGCGGTGCTTTCGATTGCGTGCCCGGCCGCGCGAATGGCCGATCGCATCATGGTGTTCAAGGCTTGCCGCATTTCTCCATGCTTCCTAGCTATCAGTCTCACTCAATGACCCAGTTTTGATGACCCGCAAAAGTCCTTCAGGCGCCGAGCCCGGCTCCAAAGATCGAAGCGCCGATTATAGCCGAAGCATTGGCCGCGCCGACGCCCTCAGCGGTGCGGCCGCCGATAGCGATCGCGCTCGGCCGATGGGGCCCGTCTTGGCGCCGGCCGCGCGCAGCGCCTGGGTGCCGGCCGCGCTTGCCGGCGAACGGCTCGACAAGGTGCTCGCCAAGGTATTCCCCGAGTTTTCCCGCAGTCGGTTGCAAACCTGGGTCGAGGCGGGGCGCGTGCGTGTGAACGGTATGCCGTCGAAGGTGCGGCAAGCCGTGCCGCTCGATGCGCTGATCGAGCTCGAACCGGATCTGTTGCCCGAGCAACTGGCATTTGCGCCGGAGCCGCTCGAACTCGATATCGTCTACGAGGACGATGCGCTCGTGGTCATCGATAAGCCGCCCGGGCTCGTCGTTCATCCGGCCGCGGGCAATTGGAGCGGCACGATCCTGAACGGACTGCTGCATCGCTATGGCGAAGCCGCGGCCGGTCTGCCTCGCGCGGGGATCGTCCACCGGCTCGACAAGGACACGTCGGGGTTGATGGTCGTGGCGCGCACGCTCGAAGCGCAGACCGACCTCGTTCGCCAGTTGCAGGCTCGCACGGTCAAGCGGCGTTATGTCGCGCTGGTCTGGGGGGCCGCGCCCGAGGAGGGGACGATCGATGCGCCGATTGGACGCGATCCTCGCGAACGCACGCGCATGGCCGTCGTGGCCGGTGCGGCAGGCAAGCCCGCGCGCACCCATTTTCGGCGCATCGACGAGACGCTCTGGCACCGGCAACCCATCTCCGCTGTGCATTGCGATCTCGAGACGGGGCGTACACACCAGATTCGCGTGCACTGTGCGCATATCGGTCACCCGCTCCTGGGCGATCCGCTTTATGGCAACGTGCGCGGCAGGCGTTCGAACATTCCGTTGCCGGGCGGTTTCGCTCGCCAGGCCCTTCATGCGTGGCGTCTGGGGCTGATTCATCCGACCACGGGGCGCGCGATGCATTGGCGCGTCGACGTGCCGGCCGATATGGCGGAACTCGCGCGGGAACTGGGATTCGGCTCGGAAGCCGAAGCCGAGGCCGGGCTCGAAGAGACGGACGCCGGGTACGACGACGCCTGGCAATCGGGCGACTCGGGAGCATTCGAATTCGATGACACCGATGACGACCTCGAGTGAAGTGCCGCCGACAAAAACGACAAGGGAAAGCGCAGGATGGATAGCCCGGAATTGACGCAGGCCGATTGTCTGACGCCTTCGTGGCAAGTCTCGCCTCGTGTGCGCGCGCTCGTTACGACGCGCGCGGGCGGCGTCAGCCTGCCGCCTTATGGCTGCTTCGCACAAGGCGTCGAGCAGCCGGGCGGTCTCAACCTTGGGCTCCATACGGGCGACGATCCGACGCGGGTCGCGGAAAATCGCGCGCGGCTCGCGGCGCTGAGCGCTGCCCGTGTAGCATGGCTCGATCAGATCCATGGCGATGCCGTGGCGAGCGCTGAAGACGCGGCAGCATCGACGCAGCCCCCCCGCGCGGATGCGTGCGTCACCGCATCGGCCGGTCTGGCGTGTGCGGTGATGGTGGCGGACTGCCTTCCCGTGCTGCTGTGCGATCCGGCGGGTCGCGCGGTGGGTGCGGCGCACGCCGGCTGGCGCGGTCTTGCGGCGGGCATCATCGAAAAGACAGCGGTGCGTGTCGCGCAGCTGGCCGGCGTGCCGGCGGCCTCGCTGCATGCCTGGCTCGGTCCGGCCATCGGCCCGCGGGCGTTCGAGGTTGGCGCTGAAGTGCGCGACACGTTCCTGCAGTGCGCGGGCAATGCCGAGGAGCGCGAGCTTACCGAGCGCGCATTCGTGCTCCGCGATGCGGCGCCCGGCAAATATTTGGCCGACCTTTACGCATTGGCGCGCCTGCGGCTGGCTCGGCTCGGCGTCTCGCAGGTGGGTGGGGGCGGCGCGTGCACGGTTGCCGAACGCGAACGGTTTTACTCGTTTCGCCGCGATGGCAGGACAGGGCGCATGGCCGCGCTGATCTGGCTTGTCGACTGATCGAGCGGCCGCCTCAATGCGCTGCACAAAGATGCGGCGCACAAGCCGCTCGACAAGTCTGTACGCTGGCCCACGCCCGGGGCAACCGGAACGGCGGTTCGGCGCGTGGCGTCTAGGTCCGTGGAGGCTTCATCCGGCTCAATCGATATCGGGAAAACGATAATTAAAAACTTATCGCGGTGCGGCAAAATCGGCCGAAGCATTGACATGTTTTGCGGCTGGGAGACAGAATGGCCGCTCGCAAGGGTGAGCGCATGAAGGTCATGAGGGTTCGCCCCGAGTGCGCTTCACACCCGCCTTTCAACCAGTCTTTCGGGACTCACCGGTCACAAGCGGGTATGTCTGCATCAAAACGTCCATCAGCTTCCTCTCAAACCGATCCCTCCTCGACGAGCGAGCAGCAGGCCGGAACCGGCCCCGCCGAGGCCCAGCGAATGTTCGATGCCTGGATGAACGCTTGGCGTGCGTTCGCCGAAAAGATGCCACGGCCGGGTAGCGGTGCGCCGGGCGCGGCCATGAACGGCACCGCCATGCCGTTTCCATTCATGATGCCGCCGATGCCCGCGGCCCCGGGAATGGCAGGCATGCCCGGCGTGCCCGGCATGGCAGCCGCACCGGCATTCGATGCCCTCAAGCTGCCTGTCGCTTCGGTGCCGCCGCAGCGATTGCAGCAGCTGCAGGCCGATTACTCGCGCGAATGTCTCGAACTGCTCAAGCAATTCGGCGCGTCCGGTCTGTCCGCGCCGGAGTTGCCGGACCGGCGTTTTTCCTCCGAGGCATGGAAGTCGTCGCCGGCCTTCGCTTACATGGCCGCCTGGTATTTGCTCAATGCAAGGTATTTGCAGGAACTCGCCGACGCGCTGGATACCGATCCGAAGACCCGCGAGCGCATCCGCTTTGCGGTCCAGCAGTGGACCGCGGCCACTTCGCCGAGCAACTTTCTCGCGCTCAATCCCGAGGCGCAAAAAACGCTGTTGGAAAGTCACGGCGAGAGCTTGCGCCAGGGCGTGATGAACCTGCTGTCCGACATGCAGCGTGGAAAGATCTCGCAGAGCGACGAATCGCGCTTCGTGGTCGGCAAGAACCTCGCCGCAACGGAAGGTGCCGTTATCTTCGAAAACGAGCTGATGCAGCTCATTCAGTACAAGCCCCGAACGGAAAGCGTTTTCGAACGGCCGCTGTTGATGGTGCCGCCCTGCATCAACAAGTACTACATACTCGATCTCCAGCCCGAGAGTTCGTTTGTGGCTCATGCGCTTGAATCGGGACATCAGGTCTACATGATCTCGTGGCGCAACCCGGACACAACGCTTGCCGCGAAGACGTGGGACGACTACATGACGGACGGCGTGCTCGCCGCCATCGACGTCGTGAAATCCGTGAGCGGGCGCGAGCAGATCAACACGTTCGGCTTTTGCATCGGCGGAACGATGATTGCCTCCGCGCTCGCCGTGCTCGCGGCGCGCGGCGAGCATCCGGCGGCGTCCATGACGCTGCTTACCGCGATGCTCGACTTCTGCGATACGGGCGTGCTCGACGTGTTCGTCGACGAAGCGCACGTGCGTATGCGCGAGCAGACGATCGGCGGGGCGAACGGTACGGCGCCCGGCCTCATGCACGGCATCGAGTTTGCCAACGCCTTCTCGTTCTTGAGACCGAACGACCTGGTCTGGAACTATGTCGTCGATAACTATTTAAAGGGCCGCACGCCAGCCTCGTTCGATCTGCTTTATTGGAACAGCGATTCGACGAATCTGCCCGGGCCGATGTACGTCTGGTATCTGCGCAATACGTATCTGGAAAACAAGATGCGCGAGCCGGGGGCGTTGACCGTGTGCGGCGAAGCGCTCGACCTCTCGCGCATCGATGTCCCCACGTTCATCTACGGTTCGCGGGACGACCATATCGTGCCGTGGCGGACGGCTTATGCGTCCGCGCCGCTGCTCAACGGTCCGAAGCGGTTCGTGCTCGGTGCGTCCGGTCATATCGCAGGCGTCATCAATCCGCCCGCGAAGGGCAAGCGCAGCTATTGGGCGCATCAGACGAACGAGCGGGAGCTGGATGCCGATCCCGATGCGTGGCTCGGTGCGGCGGTCGAGAAGCCCGGCAGCTGGTGGCCGGAGTGGATTGGCTGGCTCGATCAGTATGGCGGCAAGAAGGTAAAGCCCCGCGCGCAGCTCGGTTCAGCCGGTTATCCGGTGATCGAGCCCGCGCCCGGGCGTTATGTGCAGGAGCGCGCCTGACGCGTACACGACGACGAGGGTCGCGTCGAGTCCGGCGCGATCGGTTTTCAACTGGACGAGTTGCGGTTTTTCGAACCGCCTCGCTCGAAGGAGCTTCAAATGACAGACGTAGTGATCGTATCGGCTGCCCGCACGGCGGTCGGCAAATTCGGCGGCTCGTTGGCACGCATCGCGGCACCCGAGCTCGGTGCGACCGTGATCCGCGCGGTGTTGGAGCGCGCGGGCGTGAAGCCCGAGCAGATCAGCGAAGTGATCATGGGACAGGTGCTCACGGCCGCTTCGGGCCAAAACCCGGCGCGCCAGTCACTCATCAAGGCGGGGCTGCCCTCCTCGATTCCCGGCATGACCATCAACAAGGTCTGCGGCTCCGGGCTCAAGGCGGTCATGCTGGCCGCCAATGCGGTGATTGCGGGCGATGCGGACATCGTCGTCGCGGGCGGCCAGGAAAACATGAGCGCCGCGCCGCATGTGCTGCCGGGCTCGCGCGACGGTTTTCGCATGGGCGACGCGAAGCTCGTGGATTCCATGATCGTCGACGGCCTCTGGGACGTGTATAACCAGTACCACATGGGCGTCACCGCGGAGAATGTCGCGAAGGAGCACGGGATCACGCGCGAGGAGCAGGACAAGTTTGCGGCGCTCTCGCAAAACAAGGCCGAGGCAGCCCAGAAGGCGGGGCGGTTCGACGACGAGATCGTGCCGATCGAAATTCCTCAGCGCAAGGGTGAGCCGGTACGATTCGCGACCGACGAGTTCGTGCGTCACGGCGTGACGGCGGAGTCGCTCGCGGGCTTGAAGCCGGCGTTTTCGAAGGAAGGCACGGTCACGGCTGCCAATGCGTCGGGCATCAACGACGGCGCCGCGGCCGTGCTCGTCATGTCGGCCAAGAAAGCCGAGGCGCTGGGCCTCACGCCGCTCGCGCGCATCAAGGCCTACGCCAACGCGGGTGTCGATCCGAAGGTGATGGGCATGGGTCCGGTGCCGGCATCGCGCCGGTGTCTCGAGCGCGCCGGCTGGTCGGTCGGCGATCTCGATCTGATGGAGATCAATGAAGCGTTCGCGGCTCAGGCGCTCGCGGTCCATAAGCAAATGGGCTGGGACACGTCGAAGATCAACGTGAACGGCGGTGCGATCGCGATAGGTCATCCGATCGGAGCGTCCGGCTGCCGTATTCTCGTCACGCTGCTGCATGAAATGAAAAAGCGTGATGCGAAGCGGGGTTTGGCGTCGCTGTGTATCGGCGGTGGGATGGGCGTCGCGCTGGCCGTCGAGCGAGTCTGACGCCGGGCGGCGCGAGGGCTGCCGGTGCGCCGCCCCCGACGGGGCGGCGAGGACGAGAGCCCATTACGGGCTCCTGCAGAAAACGAAAATGGAGCGTGATTCATGAGTCAGCGTATTGCATACGTAACGGGCGGAATGGGTGGCATCGGTACCGCTATTTGCCAGCGCCTTCACAAACAGGGTTTCAAGGTGATCGCTGGCTGCGGGCCGAACTCGCCGCGCCGCGTGACGTGGCTCGAGCAGCAAAAAGCGCTCGGCTACGAGTTCGTTGCCTCGGAGGGCAATGTCGGCGATTGGGAATCGACCAAGGATGCCTTCGACAAGGTCAAGGCGGAAGTCGGCGAAATCGACATCCTCGTCAACAATGCGGGCATTACGCGCGATGTCGTGTTTCGCAAGATGACGCATGAGGACTGGACCGCGGTCATCGATACGAACCTCACGAGCCTTTTCAACGTGACGAAACAGGTCATCGACGGCATGGTCGAGCGCGGGTTCGGGCGCGTCATCAATATTTCGTCCGTGAACGGCCAGAAAGGGCAGTTCGGTCAGACCAACTATTCGACAGCGAAGGCCGGCATCCACGGCTTTACGATGGCGCTTGCGCAGGAAGTGGCGACCAAGGGCGTGACGGTCAACACAGTTTCGCCAGGTTACATCGGGACGGATATGGTCAAATCGATCCGCTCGGATGTGCTCGAGAAGATCATTGCCACGATTCCCGTGCGCCGCCTCGGCTCGCCCGACGAAATCGCCTCGATCGTGGCATGGCTCGCATCGGACGAATCCGGGTTTGCAACAGGTGCCGACTTCTCGTTGAATGGCGGTTTGCACATGGGCTGATGCGCGAGCGGCCGGCCGGGAAGTCATGACCGGTATCCGGGCGGCTGCCTTTCGCATCAGAGCGTTTCGGTTTCGGGGGTCCGGCCTGCCCGCGCGGTGCGGGCAGGCGCGCGGGCGCCACTACTGCGCTGCGTTTGCGTTCATAAAGAAGGCGTTACATGTCGACTACAAAGAAAACAGCCGAACGATTCATCAAAAAGTATCCGAACCGTCGGCTCTATGACACGGAGACGAGCACCTACATCACGTTGAGCGATGTGAAGCAACTCGTGCTCGAGCAGGAGGAGTTCAAGGTCATCGATGCGAAGACCAATGAAGATCTGACGCGCAGCATCCTGTTGCAGATCATTCTCGAGGAAGAGAGTGGCGGGGTGCCGATGTTCTCGTCATCGATGCTCTCGCAAATCATCCGCTTTTACGGGCATGCGATGCAGGGCATGATGGGCACCTACCTGGAAAAGAACATTCAAGCCTTCATCGACATTCAGAACAAGCTCGCCGAGCAGTCGAAAAATCTCTACGAAGGCAATGCGCTGAACCCCGAGGTCTGGTCCCAGTTCATGAATATGCAGGCGCCGATGATGCAGGGCATGATGACGAGCTATATCGAACAGTCGAAGAACATGTTCGTCCAGCTGCAAGAGCAGATGCAGAATCAGGCGAAGACGATGTTCAGCACGTTCCCGTTCAACAAGCCGGGCGGTGCCGGGCCCGAGCCGGAGAAGAAGTAACCGGCCGGACGCGGCCGGCGGGAGCCCCGCGGATTGGCGTCGTCGCGCTCGACGGGCGCGCATCCGCGCAAAACCTAGCCCAGATGTCCTACCAGCGTATCGGCGACCGCTTCCGGCGCTTCGCGCGGCGGGAAATGCCCGACTCCATCGAGGACGATACGTCGGTAACTCGACGTGAAATGGCGTTCCTGACCTGCGGAAAGCTGCGGTTCGTCGCAGCCGTCCGCGCCGCCCTGGATCATCAGCGTGGGTGCTGACAGGGTGTCGATTTCATGGAGCCGCAGGCGCAGCGGCTCGTAATCGGGATCGGTCGGGTCCCCTGTGCACCAGCGCGTGCGGTAGCCGTTGAGCGTGATTTCTGCCCAGTCGGGGTTATCGAAGGCGCGCGCGGTCGCTTCGAATTCGGCGTCGTCGAACCAGCCTGGTGGGGACCACGTTTCCCACTGAATCCTGGCGAATCCTTTCGGGTCCTGTCGGACGGCGGCTGGCCCGTCATCGAGCGTCATGAACCATTGATACCAGAAGCGGCGCGCCTGAGCGAATGTATCGGGCAGCGTGAAAACGCCTTTCGGCTGGAATGCCAGCGCGATAGCCGCAATGCGCTTCACGCGTTCGGGAAACAGCGCGGCAAGTGTATAGGCAACGCGAGCGCCCCAGTCGTGGCCGACCACATCGAAACGGTCGATACCGAGCGCATCGGCCAGATCGATGGCGTCTTGCGCCAGTGCGACGCCCGTGCCGTCGCGCATTGTGTCGTCGCGCAGGAAGCGCGTCGCGCCGAAGCCCCGTAATTCGGGCACGATGGTGCGCCACCCCGCGGCGTTGAGACGGGGGGCCACGCCGAGCCACGCGCGCGCGGAATCGGGCCAGCCGTGAAGCAGCAGGACTGGCGGGCCATCGGCAGGGCCTGTATCGGTGTAGGCAATATCGAGCTTGGCGGTTCGGATGTGGCGGGGGTGATCGAGCATCGCTTTTCTCCGCGGAAAATCGTGCAGGATAGGATTGCCCAAGGCTCTGGCTTGCACCGGTTTGGACAACCGCAGATCTCCAGTCGAGGAGAGACAGATTACTGCAGACCGGACGCGAGTGCTTTCAGTCTGGCCGAGCCGGGGGCAAGCCAACGCGGTACAATGCGCGGTTATCCCCATATCGCCCAACGGGTTAGAACACGCGTTTCGCATGCTGCTGCGCAGTATTCGTTCCCCCGTTACCGCTGGATTCCATCACATGTCGCAGAGTTCCTCTTCCGCCGGGCCTACGCTGGCTACCCCCAAGGTCGGTTTCGTTTCCCTCGGCTGCCCGAAGGCCCTCGTCGATTCCGAGCAGATCATTACGCAGCTGCGTGCGGAAGGCTATGAGATCTCAGGCACTTACGACGGCGCCGATCTCGTCGTCGTCAACACATGTGGTTTCATCGACGAGGCCGTTCAGGAAAGCCTCGATGCCATCGGCGAAGCGCTGACCGAAAACGGCAAAGTCATCGTGACGGGCTGCCTCGGCGCCAAAAAAAGCGCGAGCGGCTCGGGCCTCATCGAGGAAGTTCATCCGAAAGTCCTGGCCGTGACCGGCCCCCACGCCGTGGGCGAGGTCATGCAGGCGGTGCACAGTCATTTGCCGAAGCCTCACGATCCGTTCGTCGATCTCGTTCCGCCGGCCGGCGTCAAGCTCACGCCGCGGCACTACGCCTACCTGAAGATTTCAGAAGGCTGCAATCATCGCTGCAGCTTTTGCATCATTCCGTCGATGCGCGGCGATCTCGTATCGCGCCCGGTCGCCGAAGTCATGCTCGAGGCCGAGAATCTGTTCAAGTCGGGCGTGAAGGAACTGCTCGTCATCTCGCAGGATACGAGCGCCTATGGCGTGGACGTCAAATTCCGCACGGGTTTCTGGAACGGGCGCCCGCTGAAGACACGCATGACCGAACTCGTCGGCGCATTGGGCGAGCTGGCGGCGCAGTACGGCGCATGGGTACGTCTGCACTACGTCTATCCGTACCCGCACGTCGACGAGATCATCCCCATGATGGCCGAGGGTTCGTATAAAGGTCATCTGCTGCCCTATCTCGATGTGCCGTTCCAGCATGCCGATCCGCAGGTGCTCAAGCGAATGAAGCGCCCCGCCAATGCGGAACGTACGCTCGAGCGCGTGGCGGCATGGCGCCGCATGTGCCCCGATCTCACGATTCGCAGTACGTTCATCGCCGGTTTCCCCGGCGAAACCGAAGCGCAATTCGAGACGCTCCTCGAATTCATTCGGGCCGCGGAGCTCGATCGCGTCGGCTGCTTCGCGTACTCTCCTGTCGAAGGTGCGAGTGCGAACGAACTCGATGGCGCGCTGCCCGACGAAGTCCGCGAGGCGCGTCGCGCGCGTTTCATGGAAGTCGCCGAGGAGGTGTCGGCCAAGCGCATGGCGCGCAAGGTCGGCAAGACCGTCAAGGTGATCATCGACGAAGTTCACGCGGAAGGCGGGATCGGCCGTACGGCTGCCGATGCGCCCGAGATCGATGGCGTCGTCTACGTGGCGCCGGCTACGAAAGCGTCGAAGCGCTACAAGGTCGGCGAGTTCGTATCCGTTCGAATCACCGGTGCGGACAGCCACGATTTGTGGGGAGAAGTCTGAACGGCGGCTCCCCGCCGGCCCCCGACGTTCGCCGCACTTCGCTGCCTTGATGGTATCGGCACGATACCGCAACCTCGACTACGGAGACAGCCATGCAACGGGAAGTGGTGATAGTGAGCGGTGTACGCACGGCGATCGGCGATTTCGGCGGTAGCCTCAAGGATTTTGCGCCGACCGAGCTGGGCGCGCGCGTCGTCAAAGAAGCGCTTTCACGTGCGCAGGTGTCGGGCGGGGAGGTCGGACACGTCGTTTTCGGCAACGTGATCCAGACTGAGCCGAAGGACATGTACCTTGCGCGCGTGGCGGCGCTCAATGCCGGCGTGGCGCAGCATGCACCGGCCATGACGGTGAACCGGCTCTGCGGTTCGGGGCTGCAGGCAATCGTATCGGCCGCGCAGAGTATTCTGCTCGGCGACACCGACATCGCCGTTGCGGGGGGAGCCGAAAGCATGAGCCGGGCCCCCTATATCGCGCCGGCGGCGCGCTTCGGACAGCGCATGGGCGATGCGCGCTTCGTCGACATGATGCTCGGTGCGCTGCACGACCCGTTCGAGTCGTTTCACATGGGCGTGACCGCGGAAAACGTGGCTCGCCGGTATGGCATCACACGCGAAATGCAGGATGCGCTCGCGGTCGAATCGCACCGGCGGGCGTCGCGCGCGATTCGTGAAGGCTACTTCAAGGATCAGATTCTGCCCGTCGCCTTGCCGAGCAAGAAGGGCGAAACGATCTTCGATACCGACGAGCACGTTCGCCATGACACCTCGCTCGAGGATCTCGCGAGACTGAAGCCGGTCTATCAGAAGGACGGCGGCACGGTGACGGCGGGCAACGCCTCGGGTATCAACGACGGCGCGGGCGCTGTCGTGCTGATGGAGCGTAGCGAGGCCAAGGCGCGCGGACTGGCGCCGCTCGCCCGACTCGTCGCATACGGGCATGCGGGCGTCGATCCCGCCTATATGGGCATCGGGCCGGTCCCGGCGACGCGTCACGCGCTCGAACGAGCCGGGCTGCAAGTGGGCGATCTCGACGTGATCGAAGCAAACGAGGCGTTCGCGGCGCAGGCCTGCGCGGTCGCCGCCGAACTCAACTTCGATCCGGCCAAGGTCAACCCGAACGGTTCCGGCATCTCGCTCGGACATCCGATCGGCGCAACAGGCGCCATCATTGCGGTCAAGACGATCTACGAGCTGGCTCGCAGCGGCGGGCGGTATGGTCTTGCGACGATGTGTATCGGAGGCGGCCAGGGCATCGCCGCGATCTTCGAGCGGCTTTGATTGGCGAGGCACTGCCTCTTTTTCTTCTCACCTACGGAACATGACCGATTCGACATCTCAGCGCGCGCCGCAAACGCGCATCGTCCATCCCGACATCGAGCTCGCTCCCGGCTTTGCATCGTTCGCCGCGCCGGTCATGCGCGCGTCGACCGTCGTTTTTCCCGATCTGGCCGCCGTGCGCGCTGCCGATTGGCGAGAGGAGTCGCAATGGCGCTATGGGCTGCACGCCACGCCGACCTCTGCTGCGCTCGCCCAGCGCATTGCCGCGATCGAGGGCGGACAGCACGCACTGCTGCAACCATCCGGTTTGGCCGCCATCTCGAATGTCTACTTCGGGATCGTGAAGACGGGCGATGACGTACTCATTCCCGATAACGTCTATTCGCCCAATCGCGACCACGGAGAATGGCTTGCCCGAGACTTCGGCGTGGCGGTTCGCTACTACGATCCGCTCGTAGGAGCGGGGATCGCCGATCTGATCCAGCCCAATACGCGGCTTATCTGGATCGAAGCGCCGGGTTCGGTGACGATGGAGGTACCGGACGTGCCGGCGATCGTAGCGGCAGCGCGAGCGCGCAACGTCGTGACAGCCATCGACAATACCTATTCCGCGGGCCTTGCATTTCATCCGCTGGCGCTGGGTGTCGATATTTCGGTTCAGGCATTGACCAAGTATCAGTCGGGGGGCAGCGATGTGCTCATGGGTGCGACGATCACGTGCGATCGGGACCTGCATCTGAAGCTCAAGCGGGCACGCATGCATCTCGGCATCGGTGTATCGGCCGACGACTGCTCGCTCGTTTTGCGCAGCCTGCCGAGCATGAAGGCGCGCTTCGAAACGCATGACCGCACCGCGCTGGCGCTCGCACGCTGGCTCAAGACGCGAGGCGAGATTGCTGCCGTGCTGCATCCTGCGTTCGAGGATTGCCCGGGGCACGACGCGTTCACGCGGGATTTCACCGGTGCGGGCGGCCTGTTTTCAGTCGTCTTCGATGCGCGGTACAGTCCGGCTCGCATCGACGCAGTCGTCGAGGCGCTCGAGCTGTTCGCAATCGGCTGGAGTTGGGGCGGCGCGCATAGCCTTGCCATGCCCTATGACGTGGCGTCGATGCGAAGCGCATCGCACTGGCCGCATCGGGGCACGCTGGTGCGCTTTTACGCTGGTCTCGAGGATGAAGCGGATCTTCGCGCCGATATCGAGCGCGCGATGGTCTCGGCCCTCGGCTGATATCGGACGCTCGTGACGAGCGCGCGCTATTGGCGCCGCTCGCCCCCTTGTCGCCCTTATCGACGCATCATTGATTCGACTCGAGCAGGCGCAACAGCCCATCGAGTCCGACGTGATTGAAGGCCACGTCCGCCGCGGCGCGCACTACGGGCTTGGCGCGAAATGCAACGGACAGCCCGGCTTCCGCCATCATCTCCAGATCGTTCGATCCGTCGCCGAGGACAATGGCGCGGGAGGTGGGAATGCCGAGTTTTTCGCAGGCTTCTCGAACGGTCCGTGCCTTGACGCTGGCGTTCACGATTTCTCCGATCACCTTGCCTGTCAGCTTGCCGTTCACGATCTCCAGCGAATTCGCTCGCGTGAAATCGAGGTTCAGCCGTGATTTCAATCGATCGGTAAAAAAGTTGAATCCTCCCGAGACGAGCAACGTTCGCATCCCCGCGGCCTGCGCCGCCGAGAGCATCGTTTGCGCGCCGGGGGAGAGCTGTAGCCGTTGCGCATAGACTTGATCGAGTGCGCTCGCGTCCAGCCCTTTGAGTAGCGATACGCGAGCGATGAGACTTTCGTCGAAGTTCTTGATCTCGCCGCGCATCGATGCCTCTGTGATGGCGGACACCTCGGCCTTCAGGCCACAGAAGTCAGCGATTTCGTCGATACATTCGATCGTGATCAGCGTTGAATCCATATCCATGGCCACGAGCCCGAAGTCGCGCCAGCCGAGCCCCGGACGCACGAACGCATAGTCGAGCGCATGCGCTTCGCAATAAGCCTCGATATCGGCGCGCCGGGTTTCGTCGGCCGCGGTAACACGCACAGCGCAGGCATCGATCGGCTGCGCCTCGTTGCCGCGTGCGAGCGCGACGAGCGGTTTGAAATGGACAGCCGCGAGCGGCGCTGTACTCTGAATGACGAGGTTCATGGCGATGCGAGGAGGATGGAGGTGTGCTGGCCGCGGGTTTCCCGGCCCGATGGAAATCCGCCTATTGTAGCGGTAGCTGCCGGGCATAGCCGTCCAGCCTCAGCCGCGCACGGAATGCAAGCGGGGCAAGCCCCGATCGCGCACGTACGAACGATACGTCCGGGTTGGCGTTAGACTGGCATTGCATCGCCCGCCAGTCACACGGTCACAGAAAATCGCATCGTTGCATGACACGCCGTCGTGCGCAGCTCGAAAAGGAGGTGCCAGCATGAGTGCTCGCCGCAGATCGTTTGTCGGATTGTCTGCCGTTTTCGCTCGCGTCGCGGTTGGGGCAGCGGTTATATCGAGTGTCGCCGCATACGCTGCCCCGCCCATCACGGTGACCTCGAAGACGCCCGCCGACGGGCCCATCAAATACACGGTCAAGATTGCTTCGAAGGTGTTCGGCAACGTCGAGGAGACGCGCACGATCAGCTCGGGCCAGGCGGACGACTACAACTGGAAGACCACCCCGCCCGGCGGCGCGATCGCGGTTCCGGAGAATTGCCCGAATCGTTCGGCGATGACGTTGGATCCGAACGGCGCGGTCATGCGGTCGATCAGCGTGCGGCTTGCCCCCGTCGTGGCCACAGATGGTACCGCCACGGTGCAAATGAGTGTGCAGGGCACCGCGCCAAAAGGCAAAACAACGGTCAAGGCGGGCGGAAAGGCATTGCAATGCCCGCAACTCGCAACCCTCAGCCAGGTAGTGCGCTTCACGATGCCAACCAGCGGCAGTGCCAAAACGATCAGCCTCAGTGACGGCTCGAAGGTCACCGTCTCCGCGCAACGCTGAGGGTGGGCATCAGGGCGTATCGCGCTCCGTGAGCCGCGCGGCAAGAAACCGGTGCTCGGCGGAAAAAAGCCGCCGGTAGGTCAGGAGGACTGCGCCCACGGTGCCGAGCGCGGACGATGCCGCGATCAGGAACATGATGACGATCTGATAGCGGACTGCCTGGAGCGGAGATTGCCCCGCGAGCACTTGTCCCGTCATCATGCCCGGCAGGCTGACGACGCCGACGACGGTCATCTGGTTGAGCGTTGGGATCATGCCCGCGCGTACGGCCTCGCGAGCGGGCGAGCGCGCGGCCTCCCAGCGCGTCGCACCGAGCGCCAGCGCCATTTCCACGCGATCGCGCCGCGCGGTCAGTGCCTCGGTCATGCGCTCGATCGCGAGCGAGACCCCAGTGAGCGTGTTGCCGAGGATCATGCCGAGGATGGGAATCGCGTACTGCGGCGCATACCAGGGATGGATGCGGATCACGGCGAACAGGCCGATAGCGGCAACCAGCCAGGCGCTGAGCCAGATCGAGACGATGCTGTCCACCCGCTGGCCGCGATAGCCGTGTGTGCCGCGCGAGGCACCCGCGAATCCGGCGACGAGCGTCATCAACGCCATGAGCGGCAACACCACGTACCAGCGATCGAACCGGAAGACCCAGCCCAGCACGTAACCGATCGCGAGCAACTGCACGACGGTGCGTACGGCCGCGAGCGCCAGCTTGCGACCCAATCCGAGCGAGAGTGCCGCGGACACGGCGCCGTTGACGACGATGAGCAGCGTCGCCACGGCCACATCCGCCAGGCTCAACTGTTGAAGGGAGGCGTTCATCGAGGGGCGTCCTCGGGCGGGGCGAGACGCCCGGCATTCATCGCGAGGCGGCGCGAGCCGATGCGGCTTGCCTGCGCGGGGTCGTGCGATACCCACATCGACGCACGCGCGCTTTCGCCGGCCGAGAACCAATCGTCGATCAGCGCCTCGACGGCCTGCGTCGTTTGCGGGTCGAGGGACGCGGTCGGTTCATCGAGAAGCAGGACTTCCGGGTCCAGCTGCAGGACGCGGATCAACGCGGTGAGCTGAGCTTCGCCGCCGGAGAGTTCGCTCGCGCGCTTATCGAGAAAACTGTCGCTACGGCCGGCGCGTCCGGCGAGGCGCGCGGCTCGGGCGCGATCGAATCGCCGATCGCGGTAGACGCCAAGCATGTAGGGGTAGCGCAGGTTGTCTTCGACGGTGCCGTCGACGATGGCGGGCCGCTGCTTCACATAGGCGACGCTGGCACGATAACGCGGGATGGTGCTTCGGTCCACATCGCGTCCATGCCAGCGGATGTGGCCGGCCGCGAGCGGATCGAGCAGTGCGAGCGCGCGCAGCAAGACGCTTTTGCCGGCTCCAGAGGGGCCGGTCACGGCAATGCGCTCGCCGGCCGTCAAGGCGAAGTCGGTCGAAAAGAGCAGTGTCGCTGCGGTGCGCGCATCGCGGCGAACGATGCCGAACGCCTGCACGAGGGGAGGGGCGGACATCGGAGAAGACTCGATGGTGTGGGGATGGGTTCACGATGCGGGCAGGCGCCGTTGCCCGCCTGGCCGCCGCTTTGCTGCGACATGATAGACGATCGACCTGCGCCCCGCGCTTTTTGCCGCGGCACAGTACTTGCTGAATTCCAAATCGTGATAGTCGCGCATCGGGCGGCTGCGGAGTTCGTCGCCGCTCGCGCACGCCGGAGTCCTTATGCCGATTCGATCCATTCCACGTACCGCCGGCAAGGTGCTTGCCTGGACGCTCGCCGTCATCGTCGTGCTCGTCGCCGTGCTCGCGGTCGTTATCGCGACGTTCGACTGGAATCGCGCACGGCCGTGGGTGGACGACAAAGTCTCTCAAGCCATCGGCCGTCCATTCGCGATCAATGGCGATCTGCGCGTTTCGTGGCATCGGCCCACCAGTGAGCACGGGTGGCGGGCGTGGGTGCCATGGCCACGGTTTTCGGCCGATCGCGTGAGTATCGGCAATCCGGACTGGGCGCGTGCGCAGCAATTCGCAACGGCCGAGCAAATATCGTTTACGGTCGAAATGCTCCCGCTTCTCGCCCATACGATCTCTGTGCCATCGATCGATCTGGTCAATCCGTCGATCGACCTGGAGCGCCTGGCCGACGGGCGCGACAACTGGACCTTTACGCTGCCCAAATCGAAGAATCCCACGCGCTGGACGGTGCGGCTCGCCAATCTCGGTTTCGCGAAAGGCAACATCGCACTGGCTGACGCGCTCAAGAAAATCGATCTGGCGATCGGTATCGATACGCTGGGCAAGCCACTTCCGATCGGCGACGTGCTCAAGCAGCAGGAGGCCGCCTCCCGCGAGAGCGCGGCGCACAGGGTTGGCCAGACGGGCGCGCACAAGCTCGACAGGCAGGGTAAGGCGGCTTCCGCGGCGTCGGGTGCCTCCATACCATCGGCAGCATCGGGTGCGTCCGGGAGCGAGGCGGAGGAGGTCGCCAAGCCGGCGCCGAGCCCGCGCGATCTCTACTCGCTGGGCTTCACTGCGAAGGGCCGCTACAAGACGACAGCGGTCGAAGGCAGCGGCAAGGTCGGCAGCGTTCTGGCGTTGCGAGATGCACTTCGTCCGTTCCCATTGCAAGCCGACATCAAGGTTGGCGACACACGCCTTGCGCTGGTGGGTACGGTGACGGACCCGCTTCATCTGTCGGCGCTCGATATGCGGCTATGGCTGCAAGGCGAGAGCATGTCGCATCTTTATCCGATCATTGGCGTCACGTTGCCCGATACGCCGCCTTACGCGACGGATGGACGGCTAGCGGGCCACATCCGCGGGGACGACACCCGGCTGACCTATAGCGGTTTCACAGGGCGCGTCGGCGAAAGCGATCTTGGCGGGACGCTCACGTACACCAAGCGCGAGCCCCGCCCGCTTTTGACCGGCAACGTTGTCTCGCATCTGCTGCGCTTTGCGGACCTCGCGCCGGTCGTCAGTGCCGATACCAACGCGAGCAAGGCGCGCCGCGGGGACGTGGCGAAGCAGCCGGCCGATAAAGCTTTGCCGGTCGAGCCGTTCAAGACCGATCGCTGGCACGCGATCGATGCCGACGTGACTTTCACGGGCAAGCGTATCGTCAAGAACCCGGATTTGCCTGTGACCGATCTCTACACGCATGTTCTGCTGAAAGACGGCGCGCTGGCGCTCGCGCCGCTGCGCTTTGGCGTTGCGGACGGTACGTTGGCGTCGAACGTATATCTCGACGGCAGCGCAGTGCCGCTCAAGGCGCGGATGTCGCTGTCGGCGCGCCACCTCAAGCTGAAGCAGCTGTTCCCCAAGCAAAAGAGCATGCAGTCGGCGCTAGGCGAAGTGAATGGCGATGCGGCGATCTCAGCGATCGGCAATTCGCCGGCAGCGCTTGCGTCGACGCTCAATGGCGAAACGAAAGTCGTCGTGACGCAAGGGACGGTCAGCCGGCTGCTGATGGAAGCGGCGGGGCTCAATGTCGCCAATGTCGTCTATGAAAAGCTTTGGGGGCACCGCGACGTCAATATCCGCTGCGGGGCGGCCGATTTCGTGGCGACGAATGGCGTGCTCGAATCGCGGACTTTCGCCATCGATACAGACGATGCCCTTATTTCGATAGATGGACACATCGATCTGCGTGACGAAGTCATGGACCTCGGGGTTCATCCCCATACGAAGGGACTTCGGGTGATTTCGCTGCGCTCTCCGCTTTACGTAAAGGGTACGTTCAAGCATCCCGACGTGGGCGTGAGCAAGAGCGCACTCGTGTTGCGTGCGGGCGCGGCCGTCGGCCTCGGATTGTTGAATCCGTTCGCCGCGCTGCTGGCGGTGATCTCCCCGAGCCGAAACCAGGAGGCGCCATGTGCCGCGCTGATGGCGAGCATGCGCGAGCCGCCGCGGGCACCGCCGCCAGGCACGAAAACGCGGGGCCAGGCCCCACGCGCGGCCAGCGCGCCGAACGGCGCGGCGCGTCAGCCTGAACCGGAGGCGCAACGCGGTGGGTGATATCGTCGAAACTTGCTAAAATTGCGAGTTTTTCGTCGAATACCATTCTGAGGGCCCCGCCGTGCTGTCTACCGCCAATATCACCATGCAATTCGGGCCGAAGCCGCTCTTCGAGAACATTTCCGTCAAGTTCGGGGAGGGCAACCGGTACGGCCTGATCGGCGCGAATGGCTGCGGGAAGTCGACGTTCATGAGGATTCTCGGCGGCGATCTCGAGCCCAGCTCGGGCACCGTCATGCTCGAGCCGAATGTCCGGCTCGGCAAGCTGCGCCAGGATCAGTTCGCCTATGAGGAAATGCGCGTGCTCGACGTCGTCATGATGGGCCACACGGAAATGTGGGCCGCGATGACCGAACGCGATGCGATCTACGCCAATCCGGACGCGACGGATGACGATTACATGCACGCGGCCGAGCTCGAGGCGAAGTTTGCGGAATACGGCGGCTATACCGCCGAGGCGCGCGCGGGCGAGCTGCTGCTCGGCATCGGCATTCATATCGACGATCACAACGGGCCGATGAGCAATATCGCGCCGGGCTGGAAGCTGCGCGTGCTGCTCGCGCAGGCGTTGTTTTCGAACCCGGACGTGCTGCTGCTCGACGAGCCGACCAACAACCTCGACATCAATTCGATCCGCTGGCTCGAGAACGTGCTGAACGAGTACAACTCGACGATGATCATCATCTCGCACGATCGTCACTTCCTGAACCAGGTCTGCACGCATATGGCGGACATGGACTACGGCACGCTGAAGGTTTATCCCGGGAACTACGACGACTACATGCTCGCGTCGGCCCAGGCGCGCGAGCGGCAGGCAGCCGCGAACGCCAAGGCGAAGGAGCGTATCGCCGATCTGCAGGACTTCGTGCGGCGCTTTTCGGCCAACAAGTCGAAAGCTCGGCAGGCCACCAGCCGTCTCAAGCAGATCGACAAGATCAAGATCGAGGAATTCAAGCCGTCGTCGCGGCAGAACCCGTTCATTCGTTTCGAATACGAAAAGAAGCTGCACAACATTGCGGTGGTAGCCGAAGGCATGACGAAGCGCTACGACCGGACGATTTTCGACAACTTCAGCATCAGCGTGCAGCCCGGCGAGCGCATTGCGATCATCGGCGAAAATGGCGCGGGCAAGACGACGTTGCTGCGTGCGCTGCATGGCAATCTGGCGCTTGACCGTGGCACTGTCAAATGGGCGGAAAACGCCAATGTCGGCTATATGCCGCAGGATACGTACGAGGAATTTCCGGACGATGTCACGCTGACGGAGTGGATCGATGCTTACCGCAAGGAAGGCGACGACGACCAGATGGTACGTGGCACGCTCGGACGGCTGCTTTTCAATGCGGACGACATCAGGAAATCGGTGAAGGTGCTGTCGGGCGGCGAAAAGGGGCGCATGATCTGGGGCAAGCTGATGCTGGGCCGCCACAATGTGCTGCTGATGGACGAACCGACGAACCATATGGATATGGAATCGATCGAGTCGTTGCAGATCGCGCTCGATAAATTCGACGGTACGCTGATCTTCGTTTCGCACGACCGCGAGTTCGTGAGCGGTCTCGCGCATCGCATCATCGAGGTGCGTACGGATGGGACGTTGTATGACTTCGGGGGGAATTACGAGGATTTCCTGGCGAGCCAGGG
>CBJLAJ010000023.1:0-47040 GCA_966421005.1 uncultured Paraburkholderia sp. | reverse complement strand
ACGGACTTTTTGCGGCAGACGTTCAGGGATGGGTTTCCATTGGATTGATTCGTGAGGTTGCACACATCAGTCGTATGTCGACTCCGTCGCCATTGCGTCGAGGCTCGCGGCAGAGCGTTGGAGGCCTTCGAAAATGCGGACGGCGACGCGTTCCGGAAACCCCGTCGGCAAATGGCGGGAGACGCTCGCGACAACGTCGGGGGTGCGCGCGACGAGCCGCGCAATGAGCGGCTCCGCATCGGGGCCGTAATGGCAGAGGCGGGCTGTAGTATTGAAATGTGCGCGCTGGATGTCGCGCATTTTATAGTGTTTGCTCTTACCCCAAACAGCCATTGCAAGCGTGGCTTTGTGCCAGGACCATTGATTGCCGGCATCGCCTTCGACAGGCCAGATCGACATGACGTCATAAAGCGGCGCCAACTGGAAGCGTCCGCCGGCTCGCAGGCGAATGCTGAAATTCTTTGCATGACCGTCCGGGGCAGCCAACATCCAGTAGAGAATCTGGGCGCTCAGGAATGTTTCGAGGTCTTCCCGAACGTGCTCCGATTGACGGAGGATGTCCGCAATATCACGGGCACCGGGGCCGCCATGCGATTCATATTTGCGATGCGGCGCAACGCCTAGTGCTTGACAGAAATCTTCCTGCGGCAGGCGCAGCAGTGCGCCCGTGCGCCCGTAGGCGCGATCGAATCGTTTGACGCAAAGGGCTTTTTCACGGCCGAAGGTCGCGATCTGCGCATCGGGCACCGGCAAGCCATAGGCGCGAAGTATGGAAAGGCACAGCCATTCGTTTTCGACAGAGGTCTGAAGATCGACTTTGCGGTTACCCACGAGGCCGAGGGGCAGCTTCAGAATGTGAGTCGTCGGTGTGGCGCCGTGCGGCCGCATCCAACGGCCGGCATGATGCAGCAGGGCGGTCTTTTCTTGCGCGCCTGCAAGTGAAATTCTGAATTCGTCGTCGTCGTTCGCGCTAGTGATAGGGCTCGTCGTCGCGCGAAGCAGGTGTTCGATGTCCTCGTCGGAAAGCGGTGTTCCTTCGATTTTGTCGACGTTCTGCGGGGCCTCGTTTTCTGCCAGTAATTGCACAGCCCCGACGCAATCACGCCCGATTGCGCGAAGAAGGTCGAATGGCTGCGTCGTATCGGTCTTGTAGCGGGTCGCGATGCGACGGCGAATCTCAGGGCTATCGGGGAGCAAGTTATCGAAGTAGTTCTCGACACGCTCGCCTTTGAGCGGGGCCTTCCCCACGCCGAACGGTAGTGAAAGCGACAGAGGTCGCCCCGCGCTGGAGCGGCACCAACTCTCGTCGTAGTGCAATTCCATTTCGCCGGTGGCGGGAATGACCCACGAGCCGACGCGCTCGCCGTTGGCCCAGATGGATAGCGTGCGGGAGCGCGACTTTCTGGCCATGCGTCACCACTCCGGCGGCGTTTGATCCGGCTCGTTGGTGTCCCGCGTCTCTACGCGAAATTCGAGCCGATACAGCGAGAAGAGGATCAGCATCTGTTCGAGCGAGAGGCTGCCGGTACTCGTCGTCTCGAGCGCTGATAGCCTCGGCTGTTGCACGCCGATCTGAGCGGCCGCTTGCGCCTGAGTGATGCCTTGCGCTTTCCTCGCGGAGAGAAGGACCTGGCTCAGTTGAGCTGCGGTCCGAATGGCAATCTGCATCGCAGATATCTCCCACACAAATATGGCTAGTATATTCCTATGGGAGATATTGCGCAAATATTTCTGTGGGAGATATTCAGAGGATATTCCTATTGAAGATAGTCTGTGCGCTGACACCTGCGCGGCGCCGGCTAGGGCAGCGGGGCACGGCTTGCCCGCGCGCTCCCGCGTTCGCGTGCGTCGACCCCAAGGTCGAGCTGCGTGGCCAGCACGCGCCCGATCGCATCTGCGGAATCCTTGCGCATCATGGCTTCGTGCCGACAGTCGATATCGTGCTCGACGATGCTGCCTCTCACGTACGGCTGCCACGCGGCAGGCGATCGAGGCGAGCGCTCTTCCGCGGGGCGTACCGCCGCTCTGAAGAACAGCACGTTGCCGCGATACACGCGCGGTCGATAGGCACTTGCCAAGGCCGGCGCGCGTTTGAATTGGCGCATGACGGTGGCGAGGGCGCGCTCGCCGAGCAGGGAAGCCAGCGCGCCGGAACCGGATTGCGTTCGCACGGCCACACGCGCCAGATGTGCTCCGGCGGCGGCCGGCGCGCTATCCGCCAGCGCATCGTCCAGCACTTCGACGATCTGTTCATCGCTGGGAGCAGGTAAGACTTCGTCATGGGCGATGGGGTATCCGTCAAGCATGACGAGTTGGCCGACTTCCTCTCCCAGTGTCTGTAGTTGCGTCGCGATGGCGTGCGCAATGTGGCAGCCGAGCGACCAACCGAGCAGGTGATAAGGTCCCGTTGGCTGGACGGCCCGGATGCGCGCGATATAGTCGGTAGCCATCGCTTCGATCGAAACGGCCTCGTGCCCGGGATCGCGAAGCGCGGGCGACTGTAGTGCGAAGAGCGGCCGGTCTGGCAAATGACGAGCCAGTGCGATGTAAGGCCAACTGAAGCCGCCTGCCGGGTGGATGCAAAAGAGCGGCGCACCGGTGCCATTGCGTTGCAAGGGCAGGAGAACGTCGAGCGCATCGGCGCTCGGCGCTGCGCTGAGACGTTCGCCGAATTGTGCAACCGTGGGCGCTTCGAACAGTGTGCGAATCGAAGCCTCCATTCCCAGCCGCTTTTTGACTTCGGCAAGCATCTGAACGGCGAGCAGCGAATGGCCCCCCAGCGCGAAGAAGTTGCCGTGCCGCCCAACGCGGGGCAGGCCGAGCAGCTCTTCCCACAAGTGGGCAACCGCGGTTTCGGTCTCGCCGCGAGGTGGCTCGTAGCGCTCGATGGCATAGGCATGTTCGGCCGGCGCGGGCAGCGCGCGCCGGTCGATCTTGCCATTCGCCGTCAGGGGCAGCGCATCGAGCACGACGAACGCGCTCGGGACCATGTACTCGGGCACACGCCGCGACAGATGGGTGCGCAAGGTATCGGCGAAGCCGGCGGTTTCGTGATCGAAACCGATACCGAGACCGGTCCCACTTCGGGCCGCCGCGCCGGCTCCCGTGCTGCCACGCTGCATCGACACATAGGCAACGAGCCGCGACGGTTCGCCACCGTCTGCACGTGCGAGCACAACAGCTTCACGAACATCGGGATGCGTGAGCAGCTGGGCCTCGATTTCGCCCGGCTCGATGCGAAAACCGCGGATCTTGAGCTGATCGTCGTTACGACCGAGGAACACGAGCCTGCCGTCCGGCAAGTAGCGCGCAAGGTCGCCGGTGCGATACATGCGCGCGTCAGGCGTGCCGGCGGCGCCTGCGAACGGATCGGGGAGAAAACGCTCCGCGTTGAGTTCGGGCCGGTTCAGATAGCCGCGGGCCACACCGAGGCCACCGATATAGAGCTCCCCGGGCGCGCCGAGCGGCACCGGTTCGCCCGCATCGTCGAGCAGGTAAACGCGCGTATTCGCGATGGGCCGGCCGATGGTATGAACGGCATCGGAGCGCGAGACGGTGCCCGATGTCGCGACGACGGTCGTCTCGGTCGGCCCGTAGTTGTTGACGAGCTCGACCGTCGAGGGCAGTTCGGCAGGGACGTGGGTAAGCCGATCGCCGCCGATCAGCAATCGACGCAGGCTCGGCGGTAGGCCGGCCTGAATGGCCAGCACGGCCAACGGTGTCACGAGAAAGGCGCATTCGATCGGCTGAGCTCGCCACCATTGAAGCAGCGCGAGCGCATCGTCGTGGACCTCGGGCGGAGGCAACAGCAAAGTGGCGCCGCTCGCGAGCGTGGGCCAGATTTCCCAGGTGCAGGCGTCGAAAGCAAGACCGGCTGTGCAGGGAACGCGCGAGCCGGCGCGCAGCTCGAAGCGCGCAACATGCCAGCACACGAGATTGACGAGCTGGCGATGCTCGATCATCACCCCCTTGGGCGTACCGGTGGAGCCGGACGTGTAGATGACATAGGCCAGGTGCGAGGCGAGCAGATGCTGCGCATGTCCGAAGTTGCCGGGGTTGTCGATCGATCGATGCGACCAGGGAGGCTGAAGCGAGTCCAGCTCGACGATGATCGGGACTCCTGATGAATTGCCTTCCATCGCGTTCCGGCTCGCCTCGCGCACCGCCTCGGACGCGTATCGATCGACGAGTGCGACGGTAGGCCTTGCGTCGATGAGCATATGGGCTATCCGTGCGGGTGGTGTGGCAGGATCGATGGGTACATAGGCGCCGCCAGCCTTGAGGATCGCGAGCATGGCGACGATCATGGAGGCGCTGCGCCGGGTGCACAAGACGATGGGACTGTCGGGCTGCACGCCGAGGTGGCGTAAATGATGGGCAAGCCGGTTGGCGCGCGCATTGAGCTCGGCATAGGACAGGCGCAGATCGTCCGCGACGATCGCCGGGGCGTCCGGCGTGCGCTCCGCCTGGGCTTCAACGAGCTGATGCACGCAAAGCTTTGTCCGGTAAGCCGCTTGTTCCCCGTGGGGACTTCCTTCGGGCTGCGTTGCATTCCAGGTTTCGAGCAGTAAGCGGCGCTCGTCCTCGCCGACCATCGCAATGCGCAACGCAGGCTGCCCAGCGTCGCCAGCCATGCCTCGTATTACCGTAAGCAGATAGCCGCAATGACGCGCAATGGTGGCTTCGTCGAACAACGCGCTCGCATAGCGCAAGGCGCCCGAAATCGTTTGTCCGTCGTCGCCCAGATCGAGTTCGAGGTCGAACTTGGCGCGCTCGAAGCTGCCGCCCACGGGCGCGAGCGAGAGATCCGGCAGTGTCAGCGGTCCGATGTCGACCTCCTGCCATGCCATCATGACCTGGAATACCGGTGTGCGGTCGAGCCGGCGCGGCGGACGTACGATTTCGACGACTTGTTCGAACGGCAGATTTTGATGGGCGTGGGCCGCGAGCACGGTATCGCGCACCCGCGCGAGCAAGTCCGCGATGTCCGGTCCGTCCGATAGGTCGATGCGCAGCGCCACGGTGTTGACGAAAAGCCCGGCCAGCGATTCGAGTTCAGGACGCGGACGATTGGCTGTCGGCGTGCCGATGACGAGATCGCTCTGTTCGGACAAGCGAGCAAGCACGATGGCCCAAGCCGCGGCGAACAACATGAACAGCGTGACCCTCTGCGCCTGCGCGAGCTGTCTTACCGCAAGCGTCGTCGCGGCATCGAGGCGGATCGGCACGTGTCCCGCTTCGAAGCGCTGGCGTGCCGGCCGTGGGCGATCGGTCGGGAGATCGAGCGACGCGGGAGCGTCGGCCAGCTTCGCGCGCCAGTAACGCGCCTCGTGGGCCAGACGTTCCGCGCTGAGCCACTGACGCTGCCACGCCACATAGTCGCGATACTGGATTCGCGGCGGCGCGGGCAGATCGGCATCGGTAATCGCCGCGCGATAGAATGCGCACAGCTCTTCGACGAGCACGCGGATCGACCACCCGTCCGTCACGATATGATGTTGGACGAGCATGAAGACATGCTCGTCAGCGGCGAGTCGAATCAATCGAGCGCGCACGAGTGGCCCCAGGGCGAGATCGAACGCCCGCTCGGCTTCTTCGCGGCATATTTCCTCGAGGTGCGCACGTGCATCGGGGAGCGCGGAAAGATCGTCCTCGCGCCAGGGCATCCCATCTTCGCGATGCGGCACGCGTGCGAGAGGGCGGCCATCCTCGGCGGGGAAAACGGTGCGCAGGGCTTCGTGCCACATCCAGATCGTATCCAGGGCGCGGCGCCAGGCTGCGCGATCGAGCCGGCCCTGCAGCCTCAGCATCAGTGGAACGTGATAGGTCGTGCTTTCCCCTTCGAGCTGGGTGAGGAACCACAGACGCTGCTGAGCGAACGAGAGCGCAAGCGGCGCGTCGCGTGAGACAGGCGCAATATCGGGCAGTGCCTGCGGGCCCGCTTGGGCCAGGATGTCCGACACCGCGCTCGCAAACCCGACAAGCGTCGGATGCTCGAAAAGCAATGCCAGGGGGACTTCGATGCCGATCGATGCGGGCAAGCGATTGAGCATGCGTACCGCAACGAGAGAATGGCCGCCCAACGAAAAGAAATTATCGTGTCGACCGACGCGCGAAACACCGAGCAATTCGCGCCACAGTGCGGCCAACGCGATTTCGAGCGCACCTTGCGGTGCTTCGTCGGGCGCATGTGCCAAGGCTTCGTCCGAAGGAGCGGGCAAGGCTTTTCTATCGAGCTTGCCGTTGGGCGTGAGCGGCAAGGCGTCGAGCGAGACGAACGCGGCGGGGATCATGTAGTCGGGCAGCCGCTGTTCGAGGTGCTGGCGCAGCAGATGCGGAAGCTCGGCAGTCCCGACGGATAGGACATCGTCACGGGTTGGCTGTTGCAGTGTGACGTAGGCAACGAGGCGTTTTTCCTGTGCGGCGTTTTCCCGTGCGATGACGACAGCTTCACGTACTGCCTCATGCGCGGCGAGCTGTGTCTCGATCTCGGCAGGTTCGATGCGAAAGCCGCGGATCTTGAGCTGCTCGTCGTTGCGCCCGAGAAACACGATATTGCCGTCGGGCGCATAGCGTGCGAGGTCGCCCGTGCGGTACATGCGCGCCTCGGGCTCGCCAGCGGCGCGCGCGAACGGATCGGGCAGGAAGCGCTTGGCGTCGAGCTCAGGCCGGTTCAGATAGCCGCGCGCCACGCCCACGCCACCGATATAAAGCTCGCCCACAGCACCGAGTGCGACAGGCTGCTGGTGAGCATCGAGCAGATAGATGCGCAGATTGTCGATGGGCTTGCCGATGGGGACGATATCGTCATCGAACGTTTCGGGGCAGCTCCAGGCGGTGACATCGATGGCCGCTTCGGTGGGGCCGTAAAGGTTATGCAGCGCGGTGGCGGGCAGCACGCGCTTGAAGCGCTGCACGGTGGGCGCGGGCAAGGCCTCGCCGCTGCAGACGATGCGTCGCAGCGAGGTGCATTGGGCGGCGCCCCGAGCCTCGAGAAAGCCGCTCAACATGGAGGGCACGAAGTGCGCGGTGGTGACGCGCGCGGAGCGGATGAGCGAGGCGAGGTAGTCGGCATCGCGGTGCATGCCGGGCGCGGCCATGAGCAAGGTGGCGCCACACGAAAGGGTCCAGAAGAACTCCCAGACGGAGACGTCGAAGCTGAAAGGGGTTTTCTGGAGGACGACATCGTCGGCTTGAAGACGATAGGCGCGCTGCATCCAGACGAGCCGGTTGACGACGGCGCGATGCTCGTTTTGTGCGCCCTTGGGTAGGCCGGTGGAGCCGGAGGTGTAGATGACGTAGGCCAGATGCGTTGGCTGCAACCCGAGCGTGCGAGGGGCGAGATTGTCGCCGGGCAGGGTGGCCCAGGGTGTCTCGTTAGTGTCGGTGTCATCGAGCTCGATGAGGCTGCGTTGCCCCAAGGCTGGGTCATCGATCAGACCGGCGAGCGCCTCGCGCCCGCGGCGATCGACGATCAGCACGGAGGGCGCGGCATCGCGCAGGATATGAGCGAGCCGGGCGGCGGGGTACTCGGGATCGAGCGGCACATAGGCGCCGCCGGCCTTGAGCACGGCAAGCAGCCCGACGGTCATGGAGGCGCTGCGCTGCAGGCAAAGGGCGACACGGGAATCGGGGCGCACGCCTTGGCCGATCAGATGGCGGGCGAGGCGGTTGGCGCGGGTGTTGAGTTCGGCGTAGGACAGGCGCTGAGTGGAGGCGATGACGGCAATCGCCTCGGGCGTACGACGGACCTGCTGCTCGACCAGCTCATGCAGGCATAGATGCGCAGGGAATTCGGCCTGCGTCGCATTCCATGTCTCGAGCAACAGCCGGCGTTCGTCACTCGTCGTCAGCTCGACAGCGTGCACGGAGCGATCCATATCTTCGCAAGCACGCTCGATGAATTCGAGCAACCTGTCCGCGTGTCGCGAAACTGTCGACGTTTCGAACAACGCACCATTGAAGCGCAATTCGAGATCGATTGCCGCCGCGCGGCCGAACTGCGTAAAGAGGAACGAGAGGCCGGGCTCGGGCCCCGACAGCCAACGCACATGAGCGGGCATGCTATCGATCTCGATCGCGTGCCGCAAAAACAGCGTGTTCACGCTGACATCGATGGCGCGCGGCGCGAGACCCGCGTGCCGGATCATATCTCCGTACGGATAGCGGCCATGGCGCAGGGCGTCGCGAAACGCATCGCAGGCGTGCCGCAGCGCTGAAGCCATGACATCGTTCGGCGCGTCGAAAGCGACGTGAAGCGGGATCACCTTGGCGAATTGCCCCGGCACATCGAGCGATTCTTTCGTCCGATTGAGAAACGACACCCCGATCGCCGCGCTCCGTACGCCACTCACGCGGCACAGATAGAGCGCACTGAGGGCCGTCAGGCATTCGCCCGGAGAAAGACCCAGCGCCTCGGCCGTGCGCGCGAGCCCTGAATGTGCGGAATCCGGGAGCGTCTTGCGCACGGATCGAATATCGGCGCCAGCCTGCGTCGCGTGCGGCCGATCGGCGAGCAACGTGATGAGTGCGGGGCCATCGGCCGTTCGACACCGTTCAGCCCAGAATTGCGCATCGCGCGCATGGGACGGGGAAGCCAGATACCGGTCTTCGATCTTGAGGGTATCGAGGAAGATGCGATCCATCTCGAAGCGCCGCGTGCAATCGCGCTCGAGCGCAGCATAGTTCTTTGCGATGCGCTCGAAGAACTTGATCGCCGACCAGCCGTCGTTTTGCACGTGGTGCGAACGCAGCGCAACGACCACCTCGTTCCGCCATTCGAATACTGCAACGGAGCCGATGCGGTTCGCATGCGCCTCGTTCAACCGTCGATGCCATTCGATCACGGCCTCGCAGGCCTCGTCATAGGTGGGCGACGAGGAGTCGACGATTCGTTCGAAACGCGTCGTCGGTTCGAGTGCCTCGCGCTGCAGACCTTTGCCGTCCCATTGAAGCCAGAACGATTGATTCTGCGCGATGAGCGCGCGGGCGGCCGCCTCGAGCCGCTCGCGATCGATGGTGGGCGGGCAGCGCATTGCTGCCACCGAGAAAAATGGGCTGTTGCGCGGTGCCGCTTGTTCCTGCAACCAAACGGCCTGTTGCGCGGGTGAAAACGCATACCACGCGCCCGGCTCGGGGTATCGTTGTGCACACAACCGTTTGACGTCCTTGCCGTCGGGCAACGCTCGGACGCGATCGATACTCTGGCACCAGCACTCCTGCACGGATCTACCGGGCTCCTCAATCACATCGGACAGCCAGTGCAGATAAAGCGTGACTATTGCGTCGACAGTCGCCCGATCGAACAAGTCAGCGCTGTAGGTGAGGTCGAGCCGCACTGCGCCATTCATCTCCTGAAACACGATGGCAATGTCGGCACCTCTTCCCACTTCCTCGCGTGCGACGGCCTCGATCTGCATGTCGCCGACCTGAGCCCGGGTTGCGCCGACTCCATGCTGAAACTGGCAGAAGAACTGAAAAATCGGGTCGTGCGACGGCGCTCGCGGCGGATTGACGGCGGCGACGATATCGGCGAACGGCAGCTCGCTGACTTCCAACGCCGAGACGAGTTCTTTCGACGCCGATGCCAGGTGATCGGACAGCGTTGCACTGCCATCGATCCGATGACGTAAAGCAATCGTATTGACGAAAAGACCGACCATGTCTTCGACGTCGCGATGGCGGCGGCCTTCGGTCACCGTGCCGATCACGACTTCGCGGCTTTTCGATAACTGCGCGACAAGCAGGGCGAATGCTGTCTCCAGCACGAGAAACGGTGTGGCGCGCTCCGATGCGGCGCACTGCATGACTTGCCTCACGAGCCCAGGGGAGAGCATGCGCTCGACGCGCCCAGCCTTGTCCGACAGGACGGCTGGCCGCGGGCGATCGAACGGCAAGTCCGTATGAACGGGTGCCCCAGCCAGCCGCTCCCGCCACGCACGACGCAATTCCGCAAGGCGAGCTTCATCGCATCGCCGACGTTCCCACGCCGCGTAATCCCGATATTGCACCGCCAGTGGCATCCACTGCGGCGCCAGGTCGGCTGCAACGCGTTCGTACGCTTCGATTAACTCGCGCCAGACGATCGTCCACGAGGCGGCATCCATGACGATGTGGTGGATCGACAGCACGAGGACGGCATCATCGCCAGACGACGGAAAGAGCGCGGCACCGAATACCGGCCCCGCGAAGCAGTCCGGTTGCCGGGCTGCCTCCGTTTGCGCGAGACGCATGGCACCGTTCCGATCGGCCTGGGAGGGATGCACCGTCATACGCCAGCATTCCGATGAATCCACGATGGCCGAAAGTGCGCCTGTCGCAGCGTCGCGGCGATAGCGTGTGCGCAGGACCTCGTGGCGCTCGACGACATATTTCAGCGCTCGCTCTATCCATTCCGGACGTATGGCCCCACTTAGGCGGAAAAGGCGCGACGCGTTGAGCATCGTGGCGCGCGCGCTGTCCGCTTCGACCGCGAGCCCCCGTTCCTCGCCGAACGAAAGGGGCAGTATTCCGCCGCGATCGACCGCTGGGAGATGCGTATCGGCCGCAAGGGTGTCGGTCGATTCGACGAGGGTGGCCAGCGCGGCGACGGTCGGTGCGTCGAAGACGGCGCGTAGCGCCACCGCCTTGCCCGTTTCGGCAGCGAGCCGCGAAATCATGCGGACCGCGAGGATCGAATGCCCCCCCAGTTCGAAGAAGTTATCGTGGCGGCCGATGCGGTGAACACCGAGCAAAGTCTGCCAGATGCCGGCAACCGTGGATTCGGTTTCGCCTGAAGGCGGCTCGTAGTGGGCGTGCGCCAACGCATCGTCCGAAGGGGCGGGCAAGGCTTTTCTATCGAGCTTGCCGTTGGGCGTGAGCGGCAAGGCGTCGAGCGAGACGAACGCGGCGGGGATCATGTAGTCGGGCAGCCGCTGTTCGAGGTGCTGGCGCAGCAGATGCGGAAGCTCGGCAGTCCCGACGGATAGGACATCGTCACGGGTTGGCTGTTGCAGTGTGACGTAGGCAACGAGGCGTTTTTCCTGTGCGGCGTTTTCCCGTGCGATGACGACAGCTTCACGTACTGCCTCATGCGCGGCGAGCTGTGTCTCGATCTCGGCAGGTTCGATGCGAAAGCCGCGGATCTTGAGCTGCTCGTCGTTGCGCCCGAGAAACACGATATTGCCGTCGGGCGCATAGCGTGCGAGGTCGCCCGTGCGGTACATGCGCGCCTCGGGCTCGCCAGCGGCGCGCGCGAACGGATCGGGCAGGAAGCGCTTGGCGTCGAGCTCAGGCCGGTTCAGATAGCCGCGCGCCACGCCCACGCCACCGATATAAAGCTCGCCCACAGCACCGAGTGCGACAGGCTGCTGGTGAGCATCGAGCAGATAGATGCGCAGATTGTCGATGGGCTTGCCGATGGGGACGATATCGTCATCGAACGTTTCGGGGCAGCTCCAGGCGGTGACATCGATGGCCGCTTCGGTGGGGCCGTAAAGGTTATGCAGCGCGGTGGCGGGCAGCACGCGCTTGAAGCGCTGCACGGTGGGCGCGGGCAAGGCCTCGCCGCTGCAGACGATGCGTCGCAGCGAGGTGCATTGGGCGGCGCCCCGAGCCTCGAGAAAGCCGCTCAACATGGAGGGCACGAAGTGCGCGGTGGTGACGCGCGCGGAGCGGATGAGCGAGGCGAGGTAGTCGGCATCGCGGTGCATGCCGGGCGCGGCCATGAGCAAGGTGGCGCCACACGAAAGGGTCCAGAAGAACTCCCAGACGGAGACGTCGAAGCTGAAAGGGGTTTTCTGGAGGACGACATCGTCGGCTTGAAGACGATAGGCGCGCTGCATCCAGACGAGCCGGTTGACGACGGCGCGATGCTCGTTTTGTGCGCCCTTGGGTAGGCCGGTGGAGCCGGAGGTGTAGATGACGTAGGCCAGATGCGTTGGCTGCAACCCGAGCGTGCGAGGGGCGAGATTGTCGCCGGGCAGGGTGGCCCAGGGTGTCTCGTTAGTGTCGGTGTCATCGAGCTCGATGAGGCTGCGTTGCCCCAAGGCTGGGTCATCGATCAGACCGGCGAGCGCCTCGCGCCCGCGGCGATCGACGATCAGCACGGAGGGCGCGGCATCGCGCAGGATATGAGCGAGCCGGGCGGCGGGGTACTCGGGATCGAGCGGCACATAGGCGCCGCCGGCCTTGAGCACGGCAAGCAGCCCGACGGTCATGGAGGCGCTGCGCTGCAGGCAAAGGGCGACACGGGAATCGGGGCGCACGCCTTGGCCGATCAGATGGCGGGCGAGGCGGTTGGCGCGGGTGTTGAGTTCGGCGTAGGACAGGCGCTGAGTGGAGGCGATGACGGCAATCGCCTCGGGCGTACGACGGACCTGCTGCTCGACCAGCTCATGCAGGCATAGATGCGCAGGGAATTCGGCCTGCGTCGCATTCCATGTCTCGAGCAACAGCCGGCGTTCGTCATCTGGCAGCACGTCCAATCGCGAAACGGGAACGGACGATTGGTGTTCGAGCGCATCGGCCAGTTGTTCGAGCGCGCGCTGCATATAGGCACAGACGCGTCCCGGCGATACAGCCTCCACGACTTGCGCCGTCACAGCCAGCGCGTCGCCATAATCCTCGACCGAGAGCGTCACCGGATAGTTGGTCCGCTCTTCGCCACTGACGAACTCTACGCCGGGCAGTGCGGCGTCCCCTTCTGAAGGCAGCGCATTATGCCGGTAGTTCAGCAGCGCGCTGAAAAGCGGCACGTTCGCGCCAACATTGCTACACCGCTGTGCGAGCGCAAGCGAGGCATGCTCGTGCGCAAGCAGCGCCGCAAGACGCAATTGCACTTCGCGTGCGGCTGTTTCCGCATTCGTATCATCGATGTCGACAAGCAGCGGCAGTGTGTTGATGAAAAGGCCCATCGCGCGATCGGCACCCCCACCGGCCGCCATTCGCCCGAAGAGTACGGTCCCGAAGACGACACGCTCCTGGCCGGCGGTGCGCGCGAGCACGATGGCCCACGCGAGGTGGCATAGCGTGGCGAGACTCACGCCAAGTCGTCGCGCCTGTGCGCGCAAGCGTTCATTGACAAGCGGCGAGATCATTCTGCGCGCTTCGGCAATCGTGCCCGATTCGCCGTGCAGCGTTGCAAGCCCGAACGGAAGCGTCGGCGTATCGACAGTGCCGAGCATGTCGCGGAAAAACGCCTCGTGAGCCTCAGCCGGCACGCCCAGGCGTGTCTGCGCCACCAGATTCCGGTAAGGCAACGGCTCGGCCAGGGTGGCCGTGCGATCGCTCATGAGCGCTTGCACTTCTTCGTGAAGAATGGCGAGCGTCGTGTGATCGCCCACCATGTGGTGCAGCGACATGAGCACGTGCCATCCCGCGTCGGGTTCGCGTGCGACGACGAACTGCAGCAACGGCGCCTGGGACAGGTCCATCCGGTGGCGATCGGCGTTGAAACGGTGCTGCAGTTGCTCGCCGATCGGACCGTCGGCCGGATCGAGCGTGAGTTCAGTGACGGTGACGCTCGCGTGTCGATAGACGACTTGCGCCGGCATGTCGATCGCTTCCCAGACGAATGCGGTGCGCAGAATGTCGTGTCGGTCGACGATCTGCTGTATGGCGTCGAAATAGCGGTCGAGCGTCGCACGATCGGCGAAGATCATCTGCGCCGTCAACAGGTATGGGTCGCCCTGCGTGCTCAGCAGATGATGAAAGAGAATGCCCTCTTGCAACGGTGAAAGCGGATAGACGTCCTGGATGTTCGCCGCGCCACCGGGCACGCAGGAAACGATCCGATCGATGTCGGCTTGCGAGAGCGAAGTGAGTGGCAGCATATCGGGCGTGATCGCCGTCGTGCCCGGGCCGATTGGGTTCTCGGGGACAGCCACCTGTTGCGGCTCGGCGAGTGTCTTCGCGAGCGCTGCGGGCGTCGGATGCTGAAACAGCGCCCGGATCGGCAGACCGATGCCGGTTCGTCTCAATCGCTCGATCAGCTGCACGGCAAGCAACGAGTGACCGCCGAGCGAGAAGAAGTTGTCATGACGGCCGACGCGCGGCAGCCCGAGCATGTCGGCCCATAGGCGGACAAGGGCGATTTCGATCTCGCCTTGCGGGGGGGAGTAGCGCTCGGTCGCGTAGGCATCTTCGGTCGGCGCGGGCAGCGCGCGCCGATCGATTTTCCCGTTCGCGGTGAGCGGCATCTTCTCGAGCACGACGAAAGCGGCGGGCAGCATGTATTCGGGCACGCGTTCCGCGAGATGCGTGCGCAGTGAGCCGACGAGTTCGCCGCGCTCGAAGCCGTCGAGCCGACCCGCATCGCTCACCGACACGTAGCCGACCAGAAGCGGCGGATTGTCTCCCTCTTCGCGCGCCAGCACCACGGCTTCGCGCACATTCGGGTGAGTCAGCAGTTGCGCTTCGATCTCGGCGGGTTCGACGCGAAAGCCGCGGATCTTGAGCTGGTCGTCGTTGCGCCCGAGGAACACGAGCCGGCCGTCAGGCAGATAACGAGCCAGGTCGCCTGTTCGATACATCCTTGCATTCGGCTCGCCACCAGCACGCGCGAACGGATCGGGCAGAAAGCGCGTTGCGGTCAGTTCGGGGCGATTCAGATAGCCGCGCGCGACGCTGGCGCCGCCAATATAGAGTTCGCCGGGCGAGCCGATCGGAACGGGCTGTTGCTGTTCGTCGAGCAGATAGATTCGCGTGTTGGCGATCGGCCGGCCGATCGAATGGACGGCATCCGTGGGCGAGATCGTCCCCGACGTGGCGACTACCGCGGTCTCGGTTGGCCCATAGTTGTTGACGAGTTCGACAGAAGCAGGCAGTCGTTCCGGCCACTGCGCGAGGCGCTCGCCGCCGACGAGCAGGCGGCGCAGGCTCGGCGGCAATCCTGTCTGAATGGCGAGCAGCGCCAACGGCGTGACGAGAAACGCGCATTCGATCGGTTGATGGCGCCACCAGTGAAGCATGGACAGGGCGTCGTCGCGGACGTCGGACGGCGGTAACAGCAAACAGGCGCCGCTCGCGAGCGTGGGCCAGATTTCCCAGGTGCAGGCATCGAAGGCGAGGCCGGCCGTGCAGGGCACGTGCGATCCGGGGTGCAGCTCGAAGCGCGCGATATGCCAGGACACGAGGTTCAGCAGTTGACGATGCTCGACCATGACGCCTTTGGGCGTACCGGTCGAACCGGATGTATAGATGATGTAGGCCAGATGCGAAGCGTCGAGGCCGAGATCGCCGGCGCGAAGGTTGTCGGCAGGCAGCCGCGCCCATGGCGGGGTTGCGGCATCGATCTCGATGAGGTCGAGATGACTTGACGAATCGCCCGGCGCGGTGCCCGCCGCGCGCACGACGCGATACGTGTCATGGTCGACGAGCGCGAGCGCAGGCTTGGCGTCCCGGAGAATGTGCGCGAGTCGCGCGGGCGGCGACGCCGGATCGATGGGCACATAGGCCGCGCCCGCTTTGAGCACGGCGAGCATGGCGACGATCATCGCCGAACTGCGATGCGTACACAGCGCGATGGGCGTGTCGGGGCGTACGCCAAGGCTGTTCAGGTGACGGGCGAGCCGATTGGCGCGCGCATTGAGCTCGGCGTACGACAGGCGCTGCCCGTCGGCCAGTACGGCAACCGCATCGGGCGTTCGTTCGGTTTGCGCCTCGACGAGCTGCTGCATGCACAGATGCGCGGGATAGGGTGTCCGAGTCGCGTTCCATCTCTCGACCTGCATGCGGCGTTCGTCATCGTCGATCAGGCTGATGCTTGCGATGGGCCGCCCCGGATCGGCGAGCATCTTGTCGATGAAGTTGAGAAGGCGCTGCTTGTGCGCGGCGACGGCGTCACCGTCGTAAAGGCGCGCATTGCCGTCCACATGCAGCATGCAGCCGGCCTTATCCGGTGTGCCGACGAGCGTTACCGCGAGGTCGTGCACGAGACCGTTGGCGAGCGAGTGCAACGTAGCGGGACTGCCGCCGAACTCCCATTCGTTGTCAAAGGGAATGATGTTGAGGCGAGGGCCAAAAATCGGCCCCGCCTCGCCAGCCTGCATTTGGCGAATGTCTTTGCCGCGAAATTGCTGATGTTTCAGGTGCCTGAAAATCTCGGCGCCCACCCGCTGGGTCAGCGTCTCGAGCGTATCGGCGCCGGTCATCGCGATTCGCAGCGGCACGACATTGGCGAACATGCCGGGTGTGAAGCGGGCCTCTTTGGGGCGAGCCGAAACAGGAAAATCGAAGACTGTTGCACGTTCGTTCGTCGCTCGGAACAGATAGGCCGCAACGGCAGCGGTCAGCAACAGGGGCCATTTTCCGACGCGCTGCTCGAGATCCGACAACCGTCGAGCTGCATCCGGGGGAAAGGGCACCGAGGCACGCCGAAAATCCGAGCTTCGGTCGGCGGGAAGGCCCGACACGGTCTCGGGGCGCGGAAGGTCGGCGATGTAGCTGCGCCAATAAGCGCGATCGGTCTCGAAGCGCGATGATTGCCGATATTCAGCGTCGCTTTGGAGGATAGCGGCGATCGTGCCGAACTGCGGTGCCGGCACGCTTTCGCCACGCAACCGCGCAGAATAGATTTGCGCCGCACGGCGGATCAGGATGGGAACGCTGGCGCCGTCAAGGACGCTGTGGTGATAGCGCTGATACCAGACATAACGCGCGTCGCCTAGCTTGAAGAGGGTTTGACTGAAAAGCGGCCCCGTCAGGTCGAAAGTCGTCCCGGCGGCGGCGAGCATGGCGCGGCGAGCTGCATCGAAGGGTTCTTGCTCGCTCGACACATCGATGAACGACATCGTGGCCGAAGGCGAAGCTCCCAGATATTGCTTTGGGCCAGTCGGCGTATCGACAAAACGCAAGTGCAAAGCCTCGGCTTCCGCGACGAGGCGATCGAGCGTTTCCTCGAACAGGGCGCGCTCGACCGGTCCTCGGATATCGACATAAACTCGATTGTCGATCAACGAATTATCGGGTTCCAGCTGTTGCGCGAACCACATTTCCAGTTGCGGTGCGCTGAGCGCGAGAAAATCGCCTCGATCGGAATCGATCACGAAAACCTCCAGTCCAGTATCCGGTAATCCGCTTTTACCGAGCGGGGTGTGGGCATACCTGGTTATCTGAATAAACCCGTTTCATGCCCTGCATTGGCTTTCAAACCATCAAATTCGTACGGACGAGCGTTTCCCACTGCCGGGCGCTTTTTTCGCCGGCGAGCGCGTTGCATTACGGGGCTCGCGCGTGCGGCGGCGATGCTTATCCGCTGCTCGGTAGATAGGAAACGGCGACTGCGATAGCCGGAAAATCGTTCTGGTATTGTGGGGTAAGCGAAATTGATATTGCGGTCACGCGGGTTCCCGAGTGCATGTGGCCCTCCTGTCAATTAGACATCTGCTTGTTGTAGTTCTGAATTTATAAGCTAGCAAAAGCGAAAACAATATGCAAATGTTGTATGGCATGCCTATTTAATGAGGGGCGTCGTCGGGTTTATCCAGGAATAATTTCCTGGCACTACGAAAAGCAATATGCCAATTTATACTGAACAAGACAGACGCGTTCGTCGATAAAAATAATGCTGAGCGACCGGTCCCGGATACGCTCTTCTCTCTGATAAACGATTCGACCCGACACCGGTAAAAGCGGGATCATGGAAATTTCCCGTTCCGGTGGTAGGCTTCGATTCGAAACTGTACGCACAACGGGAGCGCCGATGAAGATCGCCCAGTCCTGGACCGTCTCCGATATCCCCGAGCAGACCGGCAAACGCGTATTGATCACAGGCGCAAACAGCGGCATCGGATATCAGGCGGCACGCGTTCTGGCAGGCAAGGGTGCGCAGGTGGTGCTAGCTTGCCGCGACCCGCAACGGGCCGAGCGTGCCGCAAGCGCGATTCGGGCCGAAGTGCCTGCCGCCAATGTCGAAATCGCATTGATCGATCTCGCGTCGCTGGCATCGGTGCGCGCATTCGCGCGGGCCGAACTCGCGCGGCAACGGCCCTTGCATGTCCTGGTCAATAACGCCGGTGTCATGGCGCCGCGTCGCCGATGCGAAACCGCGGACGGCTTCGAGCTGCAATTCGGCGTCAATGTGCTCGGCCATTTCGCGTTGACCGCGTTGCTGTTTCCGGCCATCGAGCAAGCCGCCGCTGAGGCCACCGAGCCGCCCCGCATCGTGACGGTCGCATCCATCGCCCATAAAGGTGGAAGCCTGGCGTTCGACGATCTTCAAGCGAAGCGATCCTATTCGCCGATGGCGGCCTATCGTCAATCGAAGCTGGCCGATCTGATTTTCGCGCTCGCGCTCGACAGGCGGTTGCGGGCCGCTCGATCGCCCATTACGTCGATGGCCGTGCATCCCGGCGTGGCGAACACCAATCTCTTCCGGGGCTCGGACCGGCCAGCCGTCGAGCGAGCGGCGCGCGATATGGTCGGCAGGTTCATCGGGCTCTTTTTCAATAGCGACTACGGCGGCGCGTTGCCGACGCTTTTCGCGGCAACATCCGACGCCGCGGTGAGCGGCGGGTACTACGGCCCCCAAGGGTTGACGGAAATGCGCGGCGAGCGCGTGGGGAGAGCCCGCGTCGCGAGGCGTGCACGCGACGTTGCTGGCGGGGAACGTCTGATCGAGGTCTGCGAAAAGTTGACGGGCGTAAGCATTCCCGTATGAGGTGTCGAGAGCCGGCTGCGGCCGAGCTCCGTCGGCCCCGGGCCTGTCGGAACGAGGCGGGCTTATAGATTCCCGGTCATAAGCCCATCTTATGGATACATAACGTGCAAGCGGTTCTCAAGCGCATATTGAAGCGCAATAGTGGATTCGACGTCGCGTACTTCGCATCTTGTGCCCACTCGATGCGTTTCGCGCGACGAAGCGCCGTATCCAACGGACTCCTGACTATTCCAATCGAATCCGCATCGATCGACAATGCCCGCCACTCAACCGAATCTGCTCGTCCTGATGGCCGATCAACTGACGCCATTTGCGTTGCGCGCCTATGGACATCGCCTGACACAGACGCCGCATATCGATGCGCTCGCACGCGAGGGCGTCGTTTTCGAATCCGCCTATTGCGCGAGCCCGCTCTGCGCGCCATCGCGCTTTGCGTTCATGGCCGGCAAATTGCCGTCCGCGATTGGCGCGTTCGATAACGCCGCGGAGCTGCCCGCTCAAACTTTGACGTTTGCGCATTACCTTCGAGCTGCCGGCTACCGCACGGTGCTTTCGGGGAAGATGCATTTTTGCGGCCCCGACCAGCTTCATGGCTTCGAGGAGCGCCTGACGACAGACATCTATCCCGCCGATTTCGGCTGGGTGCCTGACTGGGATCATCCCGATGTTCGTCCAAGCTGGTATCACAACATGAGTTCCGTGATCGATGCGGGGCCTTGCGTGAGAACGAATCAGCTCGACTTCGACGATGAAGTGGCGTTCTGTGCGAAGCAAAAGCTTTATGACATTGCTCGCGAGCGGGAAGCCGGCATAAACGATCGGCCGTTTTGCATGGTCGTCTCGCTGACCCATCCGCACGATCCCTACGCTATGACGCGCGAATATTGGGACCTTTATCGCGACGATGAGATCGATATGCCTGCCGTGTCGCTCTCGCATGACGAGAGCGATCCGCATTCGAAGCGCGTGCGTGCGGTTTGCGAGATCGATCGCACGCCACCGACGCCCGAACAGGTCCGCAACGCGAGGCATGCGTATTACGGCGCCGTTTCCTATGTCGACGCGCAATTCGGTGCGATCATCGACGCACTGCGTTCGACAGGCCTCGCCGAGAACACCGTCATCGTCGTGACATCCGACCACGGAGACATGTTGGGCGAGCGCGGGCTCTGGTACAAGATGACTTTTTTCGAAAACGCCTGCCGTGTCCCGCTGATCGTGCACGCACCGCAGCGTTTCGCCCCCGGCCGGGTCAAGGCATCGGTTTCGCACATCGATTTACTGCCTACGTTCGTGGAGCTGGCGAGTGGCAAGCCGCGCGAGATCTGGCCGGACCCGGTCGATGGATCGAGTCTCATGCCGCATTTGCGCGGCGCGGACGGCCACGACGAGGCACTCGGCGAATATTTGGCCGAAGGTGCGATCGCTCCGATCGTGATGATTCGCAAGGGCCGCTACAAGTACGTCCACTCGCCCGCGGACCCCGATCAATTGTTCGATCTCGTCGACGATCCGCGGGAGTTGGTCAACCTCGCATCCGATCCGCATGCGGCCAACGTGCTGGACGCGCTGCGAGCACGGATGCTGCAACGCTGGGATTTACCTCGCTTGCGCGACGAGGTGCTGCTGAGCCAGCGGCGCCGACGCTTTCACTACGAAGCCACGACGCAGGGCAAGATCGCGTCATGGGACTGGCAGCCGTTCGCCGATGCGAGCCGTCGCTTCATGCGCAATCACCTGGAACTGGACACGCTCGAAGCCATGGCGCGCCTGCCGCGCGTCGTGCCCAACCCCACCGCCTCTCATGGAGAGCCGCAATGAGGAAGACCACGTTTGCTTTTTGGTGCCTGTCGTCGCTGTTATCTGCACTTCCCACGACCTGGGCATCGACGGCCATCGCTGCCGACGGGCAGACATGCACATCGGTGCGCATGGCCGATCCGGGCTGGACCGATATCGATGCGACGAACGCGATGGCCGGTGTCGTTCTCAAGGCGCTCGGCTACCGGCAGACGGTACAGAACCTTTCTGTGCCCATCACTTACGAAGGGCTTCGCAAGGGGCAGATCGACGTTTTTCTCGGTAACTGGATGCCCGCTCAGGCGCCGCTCGTCAAACCGTTTGTCGACGCGCATGCCTTCGATGTGGTCAAGGCCAATCTGACGGGTGCGAAATTTACGCTTGCCGTGCCCGATTATGTGGCTGCGGCCGGCGTTCATAGCTTTGCCGATCTCGCGCGCAATGCGTCACGGTTTGGCGGCCGGATTTACGGCATCGAGCCTGGCGCGCCGGCCAATCAGAACATCAAGAAAATGATTGCCGACAAGGCATTCGGTCTCGGCGATTGGAAGATCGTCGAATCGAGCGAAACGGGCATGCTGACGCAGGTTTCGCGCGCGGTCCGCGATAAACAGTGGATTGTGTTTCTCGCGTGGGAGCCACATCTGATGAATACGGAGTTTCATCTCACCTATTTGTCTGGCGGCGACACTTATTTTGGCCCTGACTATGGCGGTGCGACGGTCAATACGGTGGCACGGAGCGGCTTTACGGCCGAATGTTCGAATCTCGGGCGCCTGTTCAAGCAGATGACATTCGACGTTACGATCGAAAATCAGATGATCGCGCGCGTACTGCGCGATAAGGCCAGCCTGGAGGCGGCCGCGCGCCAGGCGTTATCGGCGCATCCGGAGATGCTCGAGAAATGGCTCGATGGTGTCACGACAGTAACGGGGGCGAATGGTTTGCAAGCGGTCCGCGCATCGCTCGACGCGCATTGATCGAAAAGTCCGCGCGCAGGCCGGCTCAGGCTGCCCGCGGACAACTGGTTTCGCCTTGCATGAACGCTTCCACCGAAATCATTGCTGACGCGTTGGCGGGCGCCGGCCGCTCGGCGGGGCGAAACACCGCATCGCCGCGACGAATGGCACGGCGCGAAACGACGCAGGTTCCCGACGAATTGGCCGAACGGCGGCGCCAGCGTTGCTCGCCATAATGGCAACGACCCGGCTCCACCCAGCGGATCACGAGCGTGTTTTCGGACTGCTCGAGTATTTCGATCTGGACGCGGCTTAGGTCTGGGGCGGGAGATTTTTTAGTCCTCATTGCAGCTCCTTGAATCGAGCTCCCTAAATGTATTCGCCTGCGGGCAGAACGAACATCGTTATATCCGTAGAAACACAATTCTTCAAAGCGCAATAATGACGTATCGTTACTTCATATTTGACCGATTGTTCGTAATCCTTGTCTAATTTTGGTCCAATCACTACGTTTTGGCGGATTGAGCGACGATTGCTGCGACGATAAGTCCGACGTTTTCGCTCAGACGAGCGCGACGGCTTCGATTTCCAGCTTGAGTCCAAAATGCAGCGGGCCGGTTGGTACGACAGCGCGGGCCGGTTTCGCACTGCCGGCCCATTGCGCGTAAATCTCGTCGAACGCGGGCCAATGCGCAATGTCATCGACGTAGACGCGGATTTGGACGAGCTTGCCGATACCGCTGCCCGCGGCCGCGAGTGCGGCCTCGAGGTTTCGCAGCACTTGGCGGGCCTGCTCGGGGAACGGTCTGTCCGTCAGCTTTTCGCCTGCCGCGGTAATCGGGAGCTGTCCGGCGACAAAGACGAAACCGTTGGCCACGCTGACATGACTGTAATGGCCACCAGGCCGTGGCAGGGCATCGGAAGTGGGATGGGCCGGCCCGGCCCGATTCTGTTCAGCAGCCATAAGAGTGTCTCCAGAGGGTTACGTCGCCCGTGGGCGACCGAGCATGATAGTGAGCGAATTGCGCGCCGAGTGTGTCGAGGCTCGCCGGTGACCCGATACGGCGACGGGTTTCTGGCATCGGTGATCGACATCAATCGGGGCTGTAGAAGTGGCTGGCCCAGGCATCGAGCGAATCGAGCGAGGGCGACTCGATTGCGGGACGTTGGGCGCCCGCGGCGAGCGGCAGGCCAATGCGGTTGTGCCAGTACGTACTCATTCCAAGCGTCGCCGTGCCGAACATGTCGTAGCTCGATCCCGCGACGAACGCCGCGTCACGCGCCTCGATGCCCAGCTCTTTCAGGGCGAGCTGATAAGGACGCTTGTCAGGCTTGTAGGCACCGGCTTCTTCCGCTGTCACGACCGCGTTCCATTGCACCGGAAGAATTGCGGCCGCTTGTCGACCGAGTCGCTCCGAGCAATTGGTGACAACCGCCAGCTTCGTGCGGCCGTGCAATCGCCCCAGCACTTGCGCGGCTTCGGGCCAAGGTTCGAGCGTGAGCCAGTTCGCTTCGAGCGCGCTTGGCGCGGACGGTGGCAGTCCAACGTTCTCGGCGGCTTGTCTGACGAGCGCTTCGTATTCGACATACCGCCCACATCCGTAGGTAAGCCGCAGATATTCAGTGCGCCATGCCCGGCCGGCCCCCACCGATTCCGCACTGCGGTTCCATAGACTCCACGAATCCAGCAATGCTGTCAGCAAATCGAACAATATGGCCTTCGGATAGTGCTCCGGTCGGGCGTTCATCGTTGCGCACCTCAGAGAATTCTGGATGCGTTCGAGTATAAGTTTCGAGAAGCGAAGAAGGGTTAAGCTGAGCTAACTTGACGATTTAGCGCAATTGAATGGTCATTGGCGTAAAAGCACCACGTCTCAAGTCGCGCGCTTAGCGAAACGCATTCACGTCGATGCCATGCCGGGCGATCTTGTCATAGAGCGTTTTGCGCGGCACGTCGAGCAGTTCCGCCGCTCGCAGCACCTGTCCGTCGGCGCTTCGCAATGCCTCTTCGATACACGCGCGCTCGGCGTGCGCCATCCGTGCTTCGAGTGAGCCGGCACTGTTTGCCGGTTGGGGCAAACCATCGTCGATGCCGAGCGAGAAACGCTCGGCGATGTTCTTGAGTTCCCTGACGTTGCCGGGCCAGTCGTAGGCTTGCCAGCGCGCCATATCGTCGGCTGTCCATGCCCGCTCGGCACGCGCGTAGCGCGCGCTTGCGTCGCGGACGAAATGCGCAAACAGCTCGGGGATGTCGTCGCGCCGCTCTCGCAGCGGTGGCAGATCGATCGTTGCCACGTTGAGGCGATAGTAGAGGTCCGCGCGAAAGGTTTCGCGCTCGACGAGTTGCTTCAGATCCTCTTTGACGGCCGCAATCACGCGTACATCGACAGGTAAGGCCGTATTGCTGCCGAGACGCTCGACACTGCGTTCCTGTAAAACGCGCAGCAGTTTAGCCTGTAACGTGAGCGAGAGACTTTCAAGCTCGTCGAGAAACAGCGTGCCGCCGTTCGCATGTTCGAACTTGCCGATCCGCCGTTGCTGTGCGCCCGTGAACGCTCCGGCTTCATGACCGAAAATCTCGCTTTCGAAGAGCGCTTCGGGCAGTGCGGCGCAGTTCAGCGCGACGAAGGGGCCGCTGCGGCGGCTGGCCGCGTGCAGTGCTCTGGCGAGCACCTCCTTGCCGGTTCCCGTTTTCCCTCGAATCAGCACGTCGGCGGGTGTGGGCCCGATGGCGTCGATCATCGCCTGAACGTTGCGCATGGCCTGCGAGCGCCCGAGCATGACGTGCTCGCCGCGCAGTTGTGCCCGCAAGTGGCGGTTATCCACCACGAGGCGCCGATGTTCGAGCGCGCGGCGCACCGATTCCACGAGGCGATCGGACTGGAATGGCTTCTCGATGAAATCGTAGGCACCCGCTCGCATGGCAGTCACTGCCATCGCGATATCGCCATGGCCGGTGACGAGAATGATCGGGATGTCCGAATCCTTCGCGCGGGCTTTGACGCTTGCGAGCAGCGTGAGCCCGTCGATGCCGGGCAGGCGGATATCGCTGACGATCGCGGCGGGCACCTCCCGCGATAGTGAGGCGAAGGCGCTTTCCGCATCTTCGAATTCCCGCACGTCGATGCCGGCGAGCGAGAGCGCTTGAGAGCATCCCAGCCGCACGGCGGGATCGTCCTCTACGACATAGACGGGATGGTCAGCGCAAGGGTCGACTGTGTTCATTGGAGGTGCTCTGATTCCACGGTTGCGCGTTGCAGCTCGACGACGAACACGGCGCCGCGGCGTTGCCCCGGCTCGGCCTCGACGTTGGCGGCGCTCAGGCTGCCGCCGAACTCGTCGACGATGGCTTGTGAAATCGCCAGTCCAAGCCCGAGCCCCTTGCCCGCGGTCTTCGTCGTATAAAACGGTTCGAAAAGGCGCGGCAATGCTTCGGGCGCGATGCCGGGGCCGCTGTCGCGGAAGCTGACCCGCACAGTGCGCGACGTCATCTCGGCTTCGATGGCGACTTCTTTTCGATCTTCACTCATCGCGCACGCGTCGATTGCATTCGTGAGCAGGTTGACGAACACCTGCTCCGTGCGAATCGCGCTTGCCAGTGCGATGGCTTCGTCCGGAATGGGTTGCACACGGATCGTGACATCGTTGGCTTTACGGTGCGCTTGCACGAGCGCGAGCGACTGTTTGATCGTCTCGTCGATCGAAACCGGCTCGCGCTCCACGGCATCGTTGCGGGCGAATGCCTTGACGTGCGCCACGATCTTTCCCATACGCGCGGCCAAACCGTTGATGAGTTCAAGATTGCGCGCCAGCTCGCGAATACGCTGAAGTTCGATCAGACGCACCGCATTGTTCGACAACGTCATCAGTGCCGTCAGCGGCTGATTCAATTCATGCGTGATCCCCGCTGCCATTTGCCCCAATGCCGCGAGCTTGCCGGCTTGAATCGCCGCGTCGCGGGTGTCGCGCAGGATGCGCCGCGCGTCATCGAGCGCTTCGACTTTCCGGGCGAGATCGGTATTGGCCTGCGTGAGTTCGGACGTGCGTTCCGCAATGCGTGCTTCGAGATCGCGATGGGCCGCCTGCAGCGCGAGCCGGGCACGCACGCGTTCGCGCTCTCGGGTGTGGCGCAGCCACAGCGCGGCGGCCAACGCAAACGCGAGCGCGCTGGCAGCGGCCGCACCGACCGCCGCCAGCGCGGCCGTCTGGCGATCTTCGGCAGGGGCGGTGAGAATGGCGATGCGCCAGCCGAGCGACCCCGTCGGCCGGTATTGGACGCGGTAGCGGCGCACTGCGTCGCCCGGCAGCGCGTCGAGCGGCGCGTCGCCGTACTGGCGCGTTGCGCGCAAACGTGCCCGTGCGTCGGCCGAAAGCGGGGCAAGCGCACGATAACGCCATTGGGGCACCGAGCCGAGAAACACGACATTGTTACGATCGGCCAGCACGACGATATCGCCGCTTTTGGCCAGTGCATCTTCATAACTGTCGAGCGGTGCCTTGATCGTCACCACGCCGATGGGCGCTGCGTTGGGATCGGCAGTGTCCCGCACCGGTACCGAGAGAAAATAGCCGGCTTCCCCCGTGGTATTGCCGACACCGTAAAAGCGGCCCACGCCGTGCGCGATCGCCTCGCTGAAGTAGGGCCTATAAGCGTAATTCCGGCCAACGAAGCTGCCGGGCTCGTTCGAATTGCTCGCGGCGAGCGTATTGCCGCGAGCATCCATCAGGTAAGCCGCGGCGAGCTGTGCCTTCGTCTGAACGGCCTTCAGATAGCTGTTGGCGGCCGCTTGCTCCGCGGCGTCGCCTGGGTTGTGCAGCAGCCGCGACAGCACGGGAGCGAGCGCCGCGATGCGAGGCAGCGACTCATAGCGTGCGAGCTGTGCTTCGAGGGACAACGCGTAAAACGATGCGCGTTGCGCCACTTCGCCGGCGCGGAGTCGTTCATAGTGGCGCAGGGCCCCGACGTAGGCGACCCACGCCATCAGCGCGCAGCACGCCAGGACGCCGAAACCGATTGCGATATACCGCAGACGCAACGCGGAACGCAGCTTCATCGTGCGTGCCCCGCCGCGCCTACGCTCGCGCCTGGATCAGTCTTCGATGCGCGAATGCCGCTTCGAGTCGCGCGAGAAGATATAGACGAGCAGGGAGCAGAAGATCGCCCCCGTGACGTACCAATAGAACATTTCCTCATGTCCGGCCTGCTTGAGCCACAACGCAATATATTCGGCGGTGCCGCCGAAAATCGATACGGTAACAGCATACGGAAGGCCGACGCCCAGCGCACGCACTTCAGCCGGGAAAAGCTCCGCTTTCACCACCGCGTTGATCGAGGTATAGCCCGAGACGATCACGAGCGCGGCCACGATCAGGAAGAAGGCCGTCCAGGCGCTATGGGTATGACTGATGGCTGTCATGATCGGCACGGTAAAGAGCGTGCCGAAGATGCCGAAGGCAATGAGAATCGGGCGTCGGCCGATGCGATCCGAGACTGCGCCGACGAGCGGTTGCAGCGCGGCGAAAAGCGCAAGCGAGGCGCCGGAAACGAGCGTTGCATCGAGCTTGCTCATGCCGACGGTGTTCGCGAGAAACTTCTGCATGTAGATCGAGTAGGTGTAGAACGCGACCGTGCCGCCCATCGTGAGCCCCACAACGGTCAGCACCGCGCGCGGATGCTTGGCCAGCTCGGCCAGCGTGCCGCGCGGTTTGCGCGCCTTGCGCGCTTTTTCGAATTCGCCGGTTTCTTCCATCGTCGCGCGCAGACGCATGCCGATGAGTGCGCAGGCCGCGCCGACAAAAAACGGAATGCGCCAGCCCCATGATTCCAATTGCTGCGTCGTCAGCAGGAATTGCTGCATGACGATCAGTAGCACGATTGCCACGAGCTGGCCCATGATCAGCGTCACGTACTGAAAGCTCGAGTAAAAGCCGCGATGCTTCGCGGTGGCAACCTCGCTGAGATAGGTGGCCGACGTGCCGTATTCGCCGCCGATGCTGAGGCCTTGCAGCAGCCGCGCGACAACGAGCAGCGCCGGTGCGGCCGTTCCGATGGTTTGATAACTCGGACATAACGCGATGATGAGCGAACCGAGACACATCATGATCACGGAGATGAGGAGCGCGGAGCGGCGCCCGTGCCGGTCCGCATAAAGGCCCATCAACCAGCCGCCGACAGGGCGGGCAAGAAAACCGACCGCGAAGACTGCCGCCGTATTGAGCAGTTGCGCGGTGCTGTTGCCGGCCGGAAAAAAGGATTTCGCGAAGTAGAGAGCGAATGCGGAATAAACGTACCAGTCGTACCATTCGATGAGGTTGCCGACCGATCCGGAAAAGATCGAGCGCAGGCGCGAGCGCGTGTCTTTCGCGCTCGACACGGGCGCCGCGCCGGCTGTCGCGGCGCTCGAGGGCGTGGCCATGTTGGAAGAAACAGGATTCATGGTGTCTCCGTAACGTTGTGAACGATTCGCTCGCCAAGGAGCGACGGCGCTGGGCAACGCAATGGACATGCCAATCTCCAACTCCTTCGGGTTTAAACCCAAGTTACTGTTTTAAAAGGAAAAACTTAATCATCCCTTGGCGCACGGGGGAATGTTCGGGCGGTGCGTGTGCGGCGTGTCGGAATCGAGCCCGTCCCGTGTGCGAAATTCCGCAACGAAACGAGGGCGACTCAGGCGCGCTACAGCGCGGGCGAGTGATAAAGGGTGGCCGGCCGGCGAGGACGGCGGTTTGGTATAGTGCATCGTCTTCACGCACGATGTCCGGATGGTAGAGATGTTTTCAGCTGCAGTTTTCGACATGGACGGCCTGCTCATCGATTCCGAGCGCGCGATCATGAATGCCTGGATTGCCGTCGCGCAGGAGCAAGGCATCGCACTGCTGCCGACGGACTATGTTCGGATCATTGGCCGTTCGTTGCGGGAGTGTCACACGATGCTGGCCGACATGCTCGGCGGCGACGCCGCTTTCCGCGAGGTACACCCACGCGTGAAGGCGCGGTTGACTCAGCCGCTGGCGGAACCGCTCTTTCCCTTGAAATCGGGCGTGTCCGAGCTGCTCGCATCGCTCGCTCGTGCTGGAATTCCTTGCGCTGTCGCTTCTTCGTCAGCCCGGCAGGAGATCGAATCGCGGCTTCATTGCGTTGGCGTGCTGCCCTTTTTTCAGGCAATCGCGGGCGGCGACGAAGTCACGCGAGGCAAGCCCGATCCCGCGGTGTATCGGCTGGCAGCCGAGCGCCTGGGTGCATCGGCCGAACGTTGCCTGGCGTTCGAGGACAGCGAGAACGGCATTCGCGCGGCGGTGGCTGCTGGCATGGCTGTTATCGCTGTGCCGGACCTCAAGGCGCCGACCGATGAGATCGCCGCGTTGAGTTTGCAGGTGCTCGGCGGGCTCAACGAAGCGCTTGGGCAGGTGCCCGTCTGGTTCGGGGCGCATGCGGGCCTCGCCGCGTGACATCCGCTCGAACCCGGCGGGACGACAAGTTCATCCGATGCGGAAGTCGATCCGCGCAAAAATGATATCTGTCTACCGATTGATGACCGTCGCTTCGCTCGGCGCGGCGCTATTGCTGGGTGGCTGCGATCAACAGGACAGCGAGCGTGCCGTGGAAAAATTCAAGGCTTTTCTCAACGTCATCAAGCCCGATGCGCTGTTGCTGAGAGGGCTGACCCCGGGCGTCACGACCGAGGCGCAGATCCGCGATCAAATGGGGCAGCCCGAACGCGAGCGCACATTCACCGACGGCTCGAAGCGCCTCGAATACCCGCGTGGTCCGCAGGGGGTGACGACCTATATGGTCGACATCGATCCGCAGGGCAAGCTGCGCGCCGTCACGCAGGTGTTGACCGCCGAGAACTTCGCGAAGATCCGCCCGGGCATGACGGAGGACGAGGTGCGTCGATTACTGGGCAAGCCTGGCGAAGTTGCCGTTTATCGCCTCAAGCCCGAGACGGTGTGGAGTTGGAAATGGAATGAAGGGCCGCCCGCGGGCGAAGCGTACTTCAATGTCCATTTCAATGCGCAGGATATCGTCTATACGACTTCACGCTCGGACATCATTCGCGGACATTAGGCGCTTTGTCTGCGTGTTCCAGTTCGAGATAAACCTGTTGCACATTTTGAGGATGTGCAATCGCGTAAAGCTTCCAATGGCCGAACTCTGGCGTTTGAACGTGTGAACGGGCATCGGCCAGGCCTTGGCCGGACGCATAGGCCTTGCGGACCGCCGCATCGAGCTCGCGCAGGTATTGGCCTGTGGAATCGATCCTGTCGGGGCCCACGACCGGCCCGAACCCCGGCACGACTCGGACGACATCGAGTGCATGAATGCGCTGGAGTGCGGTCAGCCATCCCGGGATCGATTCGTTACGCAGCTCGGGAATGCGCCCGACGCCTACGAGCGCGCCGGCAAACAAGACGCCAGTCTGTGCATCGCGAACCGCGAGATCCCCCGGTGTCGCTGCCGCACCGAAATACAGGAGTTCGAGTGGGCGATCGCCCGCATCGATGTGCGTGGTCGTTTCGACGGTGCGGTCGGGAACGGTCACCCGTGAGCCGCTCATTTCCTCCTCGCCGAGCGTGCGGCGCAGATTCGCGAGACAGATCGAGCAACGGGCCGCGATCAATTCGGCTGTCCGGCGATGCGCGAGAATGGGTATGCCCGCGTCCCGAAAGGCTGCCGCCCCGAATACGAACTCGGGCGCCTGATGCGTGATGATGACGAGTTCGATCGGCAGCGATGTGACCCGGTGAATCGCTTCGATCATGGCGCGGCCGTAGCGATACGATGCGCCCGTATCGATCACGACCACGCCGCGCTTGCCGACGACGAATCCGTTGTTGGCGACGATTCCGTGATTGCGGGGTGCGACGGCGTCGCCGCTGCCGAGCATCGCGTAGACGCCGGAGGCAATCTGCACCGGCCGGGGAATGTCTCGCTCGTTTGCGATCGCGGGCTCGCGATCGATGGCGGCCGCAGGCCCGGACGCGCCGCTCATCGTCGCTTCAGCGCCAGCCGCGCTGATTTGCGCGGTGAGCGGTGCGGCCTTGGCTTCGACCACAACCGATAGCGCTATCGCGAAGAGACAAATCAGCCACGCGATCGCGGCGCCGACATGCTTCCCTCGAATGGCGATGTGTTCGAGCGGCCGATGTCGGGCGGCGCGTTTGCGTAACAGCGACTCGCCCGCCATCATCACATCCGCGCGGGCGCCGGCTGCGCGCTCGCGTTTTGGGCCGGAACCGGAATGGCGGTTTCGAAGATGTGCTCTTGCGAATCGTGCACCGTCGCTTTCAATTCACCTGTCGCGCGCGGCAGGAAGTAGAAGCGGAAATTCGGGTTCTCGCTGATCGAGAAGTTCACGTTTGCCGTCATGACGGGCTTGCCTGCATAGGTGACCTCGATCTTGCGAACGAAGTAAGCCGATGCATACTGTCGCGTGATCTGGTTCATCGCCATGCCGGTACGGTTCGGATGGCTGATCATCAACTGAGCAAGCTGCGGCTGGCCAGTAGCGGAGCCGCCTTGCGCGTGCAGGCGCATCTTCCCGACGTTTGCGAGCGCCGCTTCGTCGTCTTTACCAGCCGGGGCGGAGCAGCCTCCGGATGCCTTCACGAAGCGTATCGCGCTAAAGAGATGACCGTCGTTGGTCTCGGCAATGGCACGCATGAACGTGTAGTCCTCCACCCGTACACGCGTTTCGATACTCGCGCGCCCCGATTCGGGCGTGAACTCGAACCAGCCCGCGTAAGGCTCCGGGTTCTGGTCGATGAACAGATAGATTCGCCGGATGTAGCGCGCCGGTGTCTGAGGAAACTGCGCGGTGATCGAAATCGGCACGATCGCGGCATCCGCCGCGCGAGCGGGTGCATCGAGCTTGATCACCGCTTCGCCGTGTGGATCGATCCTGCGGTCCTTGAAGGTACCGTCGCGGAAATCGACCCAGCTGGGAACCTTGTCGGGGTCGTCATCGGCCGAGGGTGTGGCGCCCCGGGCAACCGGCGCCGCGACGAACGCGCTACTCACCCCGAGTGCGAGCGCCGCTGCCCAAATTGCCCGTCGAATGGCTTCGGTTTTCATCTGTCACCTCCACAGCTACTGCTCCCACTCGAGTTCAGCATACGCCGCTGTGACATTGCGGCGTTGATAAACATCGAATAGTCTCCATCGGCCGCGTTCGGCGGTGCCGATCGTATCGACGGCCTGCTGCATCGTCCGGCCCGCGTGAATGGCCGCCCGGACGTCGCTGGCGAGTCTCTCCAGATAGCGCCGCTCGGCGTCGAGTGCCGCGGGCCAAGGCGCGTCGAGCGGCCCGTGGCCTGGCACGGCACGTCGGACGCCCGGGAGCGCGCGGATGGCGGCCAGATCGTCGAGCCAGCCCACCACGCTGCCATCCACCACCGGCAGGCAACCCGCGAAGAGCAGATCGGCGAGCCACAACGTGCCGCTGCTTTTATCGTAGACCGTCAGATCGCTGTTCGTATGTGCTGTTTTCCAAGTTCTCAACGTCAAGACGCGCGAGCCCAGGTCGAGATCGAGCGTGCCGTGGACGAGGAGCGTCGGGGGGATGACCCGGCTGCCCGCGGCAATGCTACCGAGTTCGCGCGTCAGCACGTGCAGATAGCTTTGCGAGTGCGAGAGCTCGGTTTCGGGAAGCTTGTCGCTGCCGACGAACTGCGGATGATCGTCGATGAATGCGGCGTTGCCGAGGATATGGTCGGGGTGCATATGCGTATTGATCACATAGCAAACCGGCAGCGGCGTGGCACGGCGGATCGCGGCGCGCAATGCGCGTCCTTCGGCCAGTGTGCCGCCTGTGTCGATGACCGCTACGCAACGCGTGCCGATGACGAAGCCGATATTCGCGATATCGCCCCCGTTTCGACGCGTGGCCACATCGTCATGTCCGCGGTGGGCATAGAGCCCCGACGCGAGCGCCTTCACGCTCAGCGGCGCGGGTTGCGAGGGCTGCGCGGCATGCCCCGGCGAGAGCATCGCCATCCATGCCAGTGCGGCCCCAATGGCCCTGAACAGCGTGCTTGCCGGACAGCTCCAAGGTCGAGACAGACGCATATTACTTTCGCTTTGGCTCCGCATTATTCGCTGTAGGGCTTCATTCGAATGACGAATATGTGAAAGTAGGATTCTCAGTCCCGCCTCTGCCGTGCGATGGCGGATTCATATCACGTTTTTCGCCGATCGACACCTACCATGAATTCGCGCGCTTCGATCAACCGGACTTCCAACAACACATCCTCCAGCGAAGGGCGGCCCGATGCAGACGCGGAACCCGGCCAGCGGACAGGGGCAGCACCCACCCGACAAGGAGCCTCGCATAGCGCAGTGGATGGACTGCGACGGAGCCTCGGTGGAAGCGTTCAGACCCGTGTGGCGGGATCGCTGGCGCGCATAGCGGCACTCGACCGGGACGGCCCGGCACTTCGCAGCATGATCGCGATCAGTCCAACCGCGAAGGACAGAGCGAGGGGGCTCGACCTAGACCTCGAGCGCGGCATTGTGAAAAGCCCTATACACGGACGAACCATTGCCATAAAGGACAATATCGCTGTCGCGGATGGTACCGCCACTACCGCTGGCTCGCTTGCATTGGCGGGAATCGTCCCGACGCGCAATGCAACCTTGGTCGATAGAATCGAGCGCGCGGGCGGTGTAGTCATGGGTAGCGCCAACCTCAGCGAATGGGCCAATATCCGATCGCCGAGCTCCGTGAGCGGCTGGAGCGCCGTTGGCGGGCAAACGCTCAACCCGCATGCCCTCGACCGCTCGCCGTGCGGATCGAGTTCGGGCTCCGCATCGGCCGTCTCGGCTGGCCTCGTCGATATGGCAATCGGCACGGAGACGAATGGCTCCATCACCTCGCCGGCGGCATTTACGGGCGTCGTCGGCCTCAAGCCGACCGTGGGACTCGTCAGTCGCGATGGCATAGTACCGATCTCATATACGCAAGACACCGCCGGGCCGATCGCCGCGACGGTCACCGATGCGGCGGCTCTCTTGAGCGTCATAGCCGGCCCCGATTCGCGGGATCCAGTCTCTTTGAACGCGCCTGCGCCCGCGGATTATCTCGGCGCGCTGGACGACGGTGCGCTCAAAGGCGCGCGCATCGGCGTCGCCACGAGCTTTTTTACGAAGGGCGATGCTGTCGGGACGCATATGAGAACGGTCGTGTCGCAACTGAAGCGGCTCGGCGCAATCCTGGACTACTCGATCAAGCTGCCGGTGCCGAATTGGACGAAGCCAATGGACTCGGTGTTGCTGCATGAAATGAAAGATGCGTTGCCCAAGTGGCTGGAGCGCTTTGCGCCCCACGCGCAGGTCGCATCGCTCGACGACATCGTCGCGTTCAACAAGGAACATCGAGAGGACGAACTCGGCCTGTTTGGACAGTACACTTTCATTCGCGCGCGAGCTATGGGCGGCCTGGAAACCACGAGCTATCGACGTGCTTTGGCCTTTTGTCAGCGTGTGGCGAGGCGCGACGGGCTCGACCGTGTGCTCACCGAACACCGGCTGGATGCCATCGTCGCGCCCACGCGCTCCGAAACGCCGTGGCTGCTCGATTATGCGGGCGGCGATCGTTCCGGCTTGGCATTTCCCACCTATGCCGCGGTAGCCGGGTATCCCCATTTGAGCGTGCCGGCCGGGACCGTCAACGGGCTGCCGGTCGGCCTCTCGTTCGTCGGTCCCGCCTGGAGCGAGGCGAAGCTGCTGTCGTATGGCTATGCGTTCGAGCAGGCGGGCGAATGGCGCAAAGAGCCGCGGTTCATCGAGCGGTCCACCGACATGGGGTTCGGCCGCAACGGTTGATTGCGAGCGGCCTCTTCGAACTTGCCTCCAGGAACGCGCGCCCGCGCCGCTCACGGCGCTGGGTTGGGCTGTGCCTCGTAAAGCGCATCGATGTCGGCGAATGCCGCCTCGGGCAGCGCCACGTCGATACTCGCAATGTTTTCGCGCAATTGATCGAGCGAGGTTGCGCCAATCAGGTTGCTCGTGACGAATGGCCGGGAATTCACGAACGCCAGCGCGAACTGCGCGGGCGAGAGGCCGTAGCGTTCGGCCAGCGCAACATAAGCGCTGGTGGATTGAACCGCTTGCGGCTTGCTGTAGCGCTGAAAGCGCTCGAAAAGCGTGATGCGTGCGCCGGCCGGCCTCGCGCCGCGTTCGTATTTTCCCGATAGCCAACCGAATGCGAGCGGCGAATAAGCGAGCAAGCCAATCCGTTCGCGATGGCTGAATTCGGACAGGCCGAGTTCGAATGTCCGATTCAACAGGCTGTAAGGGTTTTGAATGCTGACGATGCGTGGTAATCCGAGGCGCTCGGAGGCGCGCAGGAATTGCGCGACGCCCCATGGCGTTTCGTTCGATACGCCGATATGACGGATTTTGCCGGCCTTGATGAATTCGGCCAGCACGCTCAGCGTTTCCTCGATCGGTACCGTGTATTCGTCGTCGATCCAGGGATAGGTCGGCCTTCCGAAGGTCATCGTGCTGCGATCGGGCCAGTGCAGTTGGTATAGGTCGATATAGTCCGTGCGCAGACGTTCGAGACTGCCGTGCAGCGCTTCGGTGAGATTGCTTCGATCGAACTGGTTTTGTTCGCCGCGAATGTGGCGCGGGTTATGAGGTTGACGCGCAGGGCCGGCGATTTTCGTCGCGAGGACGATCTTCTCGCGCGCGCCCGGGCGCTTCGCCAGCCAAGAGCCGATATAGCGTTCGGTCAAGCCCTGCGTATCGGCTTTGGGCGGAACCGGGTACATCTCCGCGGTGTCGATCAGATTCACGCCGCGATCGAGTGCATAGTCGATTTGTGCATGCGCCTCGGATTCCGTGTTCTGCTCGCCCCAAGTCATCGTGCCGAGGCCGATTGCGCTGACTTTCACGTCCGAGTCGCCGAGTTTGCGATATTCCATCGATGCGATCCATTCGTTGTCGAATAAAGACGCGAAACTACCATGCCGGAGACGATCTTGCAGGCAGAGGACCCCGAACTGTCGTAGCCATGACCTTGCGTCGATGAGGGATAGTGCACCTCGGCTACGGCATGCCGCTATGATCTGCACGAACTGTCGATGTCCTGCCACCTTCCACTCGAGAACGCACGCCAGTGCGCATTTCCATGCAACAGCGCTTGACGCCGGGCACCGCCTTGCTGCTTACCGTGCCGCCTTTTCTGTGGGCGGGCAATGCCGTTGTCGGCCGGATGGTCAGTGGACTCGTGCCGCCGCTTACGTTCAATTTTTTACGGTGGCTCGTAGCATTTGCTTTTCTCGCTCCGTTCGCGAGCCGCGTGCTGCACCCGTCGAGTGGATTATGGGCGCACTGGCGCCGGTTCGCGTTGCTCGGTCTCTTTGGCGTCGGTTGCTATAACGCATTGCAGTACCTCGCATTGAAGACGTCGACACCGTTGAACGTGACGCTGATGGCCGCGAGCATTCCGATCTGGATGCTCTGTGTCGGGCGGCTTTTCTTCGGGCAGGAAATCACCGGGCGGCAATGGGTTGGCACCGCACTGTCGATTGCCGGTGTTTTGCTGGTGCTGTGCCGCGGGCATTGGGCCGCGCTGGCGAAGCTGCATCTGGTGCCGGGCGATCTCTATATGCTCCTGGCCGCGTTCGGCTGGTCGCTCTACAGCTGGCTGCTCATACGCACACGCGAGCCCGCGCAATGGCGCAACGACTGGTCGGCTTTCCTCGTCGCGCAAATTGCGTTCGGTCTGCTCTGGTCCGGGCTCTTTTCGGCCGGCGAGTGGGCAGTGACCGCTGCGCATATCGTCTGGGGCTGGCCGTTGGCCGCGGCGCTGCTCTATGTCGGTCTCGGCCCGGCCATTCTGGCTTATTGCTGTTGGGGACTCGGCGTGCAGCGTGTCGGGCCCAGCATCGCCGGGTTCTTCTCGAACCTCACGCCGCTCTTTGCCGCGCTGATGTCGGCGGCGTTTCTCGGCGAATGGCCGCAGCTCTATCATGGGGCGGCATTTGCTTTGATTGTCGGCGGCATCGTCGTGGCTTCGCGGCGTTGATTCGCAAACGGACATTGTCCGGCCCGTGTTCTTGAGGTAGTGTGCGGGGCACTCGGCGGAAATGGAGTGCCATATGAACGCAATTGTGCTGGTTTGTGTCGCAGTCCTGGGGCTGTTGCTTTTTGGTCTGGGTATGGCCGTCTCAGCGGCGCGCTTTAGCGAGCACACTGGTTGTGGATGCGAGCCGGACCCGGCGAACGTGCTCACCAAACTTGTGCGTGCGCACGGCAATACCGCCGAATACGCTCCGTTTCTCGCCGCGTTGTTTCTCTATGTCGGCGCGCACGCGCCAACGGGCATCGAACTCGCGCTGATCGTCGGTGCGACGGTCTGCCGATGCCTTCTTGTCATCGGGCTGCTTGTCTGGCCTTCCATGTCGGCGCCGAACCCGGCGCGTTTCATCGGCGCGCTCGGTACCTATCTTTGCGGCGCGGCACTCTGTATCGCGCTGCTGATTCGGCTCGTGTCGTCGAGCTGACCCGGCCTTGTCAGGTCCCCGCGACCAAAATCGATTCGCCGCGAGATGGGCGCAACCCATCGGTTCGAGCCGCGAAGTATCGATCGATGAGATTGGCAGTCGATACATGCCGCGCTTGTTTGAAGCCGGCAGCGCGTGCGAACTCGATCATCTCGTCCGGAGCGAAAAAGCTCAGGAACGGAGTACCGGCCGCGCGCGCGCGTTCATAAACCGCCTCGTGCTGTGCGCGCTCTTCGGCATCGTCGATGAGCGCAAGCGGTAACAGGAATGTCATCGCAAGCGTCGAGCCCGGCGCGAGTCCGGCGATTTGACGCAGCGTTGTCGCGATGGCGTCGCGCGTGAGATACATGGAGACGCCGGTCGATGCCACCGTGGCGGGGCGTGCCTTATCGAAGCCGGCCAGGACGAGTTTGTCCCACCACGAATCGCCCGCTTCGAAGTCGACGGGGACGAACTTCAGCCACTCGGGAATATCGAGGCCCAGCTCGCCGAGACGTTGCTGCTTCCACGCTTGCGGGCCCGGTTGATCGACCTCGTAGATGCGCATCCGTGAGCCAAGCTCGGGCCGGCGTTGCGCGAACGTATCGATGCCCGCCCCGAGAATGACGTATTGCGTCACGCCGCGTCCGAGTGCCTCGACGAGCTCATCCTCGACGAAGCGGGCACGCGCGACGATCGACGCGCGATAGCCGCGCGTGCCGTGCGGATGCATATCGGGGCGGGCGCGCCAGCCTTCGTCGGGCGCGGCGATCTGAAGACCGATCGTGTCTTCGAGGACGTGCGGTGGTGCATCGAGCTCGGTGTGCAGGGCTCGCCAGAGCGCGACGCGCACGGCGGTGCTGTCGGGGGCTGCGGATGGTTTCTCAGGCATGACTCATTTCCCTCATTGCGTGCGAGTGAGCGTGAGCGGCGATCGAGCGCGCGTCGTCGAGTTTATCGGTTCACTGCGCAAAGCGGCGTCCAACTGCGCGCACCGGGAAGAGGACGGGCCGGGACAGAGTCCAGTGCGAGCGCCGATGAGGAGCTCGATCCGCGGTGACCTCCTGCCAAATTGACGCATTGCATCAAGCGATTCGGATCGCCGCTTGTTACTTCGTTCGGCGTGCGCCGGCCGATGCGGTCATTCCTCGACAATTGCGCCTCGCGTGTAATCGCGCACATGCCAATTGCTATTGCTTTTTTAAAGGTGACCGAGTGAACGACATGACAGCCAGGGGCGCGGGTGCCGGACGGCGCGAGTCCATAGGGCCGCGGGCCGACACTGCGTCCAGAGGACCCCATTCTCACGGAGGAGGCCTCCATCGCCCTCAAGGGGAGGCGCTGCGACGGCATATGCGCTCGGGACCGCTGAGCGGCTTGTCTGCCGTCGAACCGCGCATCGTCTCGCGGCCTACATTGAACGTGGAAGCGGCTGTCAGCCGTGCCGATCATGCGATCGAACGAGCCGCGCATGTGTTCGAGATGCTTTGCGACCCGTACGTTTCCAGGAAGCCGTTGCTCGATGCGTCCGAATCGTGGGTGATCTTGCAGTTGGAGAACATGAAGCGGGCCAACTTCGTGACTCAGCACGGCGCGGAGTACGTCAACCAGGACGGCAAGCCGAACACGGATCATATCCATACGGCCTCCATTGCGCTGTCGGGCGACGCTGTGCAGGCGGCTCGCGCGGCGCGCAATCACATGAGCGGTGTACCCCGGGTGACGATACTCGGGACGAACGAGACCTTACGCGAACATGAAGAACAGTTCGAGCGCTACGCGAGCGCCGATGTGTTCGTTCTCCCGGAAGGCGGTCCGCGTGCGCCGCAGCAGTTCCTGGAAGTCGTGCGCTATCTCAGAGACGGAATGGCGGATGGACAGCCGGCGGACAGACTGCCTAAAGACCTGATCGTCGCTAACTACGGGTTTTATCGGCCGTTGTTCATGGGGCTTTTCGGTTTGCCGCCGGACGACGTGGCGCCAAGCGAGGCGCCCGTGCGTGAGTATTATCGCCAGGCGCTCGAAACGATGATCGGTACGACGCCTGACGGCACGCCCCGCGCGCGAGTCATCTTTGCCGACGGCGTGGAGCGGGTGCCGGTATCGCGCGCGCCCGTCGATGCAATGAAAGCGAAAATAGTGAAGACCGACGAGGTTCCGTCGAAGGAGCCCGCGACCGAAGAGATCCTCGTCAGTCATCCATTTTTCGGTAGCGCGCAGCAGCACAAGCTCGATCACTGGGAGAAGGCATTCGGCGATCAGGTCACTCAGCTGCTCGCTCTCATCCAGACCGATCTGCCATTGGGAGAGCCTTCCGAGCAGTATCACGCTTATGAAGAAAATTCCGGCGGCAGATCTCCTCGTCTCGATGGGCGATCCGGTAAAGCGGAGTCATTCTATCGGACCATACGTCAAGCGCTGATTGGCGCACATCCGACTGTATCGCGCGAGGAGCTGCTGAAACGGCTGAAGGGGCTTGGCGTCGACGCCGAGCGCGGCGACAAGCTGACATTCATCACCGACGATCGCGGCATCGAGTGCCCGGATTGGCATCTGATCGGACCGTATTTCCCTGCAGAAATGCTGGAAAAATTTTTCGAGGAAGTCGAATACCAAGTCGGCGGTCACGACCCGAACCTCCAGGCGATGCCGGGGACCGAAACCACCTGGTTCTTCAACAAGTTCGGTGGTGTATCCGCCGCACTCGAACTCATCGATAAAGCGTATGACGCGTATGAAGAGGCTAACCCCGGTGTGCGGCTCAAACGGCGCATTCGAAGCGTATGCGCGGCCACACTGGTACAACTGGACCTCGGTCGCGACGCCCAAGGCGCTCGCGAGGCGAAGCCCGTCGTGCGGAATTTCTCCGGCAGCACAATGTACGCGCTACGGAGGCCCCCCGAGCACGTGGACCCCAACGATTCATTCTCGTGGTGTGTGCCCGAGGACGAAGTCGGTCTCGACAACCGATCCGTCGAAGAGCGTATCGAGCTGGGCGTCGATGGTGCCTACACGGAGGAATTGCCCTGGATGAAGGTAAAGGCGGCAATGGAGGACTCCGGTGTACGGTTCGTCGATACGGGAGAAAGGCCGCGCGTTCCCGACTACCGGATTCATGCGTTTGGCGATGAGAAAGCAGGCCTTTTCGGTCAGGAATTGCAGCGCAAGATGCGTGCTCAGGCCAAGGTGTTGCCGCTCGCGCCTGCGCTTATCAAGGCGGCCGAACCGCCGGCCATGGCGTCCGTTGCGGCCTTGACCGCCGCCCAGTCACTTTTCGACCCTCACGATATCGAGCGGCGGATGTACGAAAACGATGCGCTCGTTTTTGCAAGCACAACCGATAGCGTGCTGGATCGTTCAATACTCGCCTACGCATATTTTTCGGCTCACGTGGCGAAGCACGAGCACGCCGATCGCAAGCGCATGCTTGTGTTGCTCAATGGCGGCGACCGAGGACTCGAGATTCTGCGACGCCAATCGAGGATGGTCTATGGGAATGGTCTGGCCGAAAAGCCGAGTTTGTTGTCGAGCGTGTACACCGACGGTCAGCATGCTTTGACGCGGGTGCAGAAGCACTGGGAAAGATACCGCCGTGTGCCGGCGTCGCCGGTCAATCCTTTCGACCCATTCGATCCGGTGGCCAAGCTGAAGGAGGGGAGGACGCAGCGCCCGCCGCTGGCGGCCTTTTTCAGTTCGGCCAAGTCGGTCAACGACGAGCTGCTCCGCGAGTCCCAAGCCATCGGGCGCTTTGTTGCGGAACTTGGTTTCGATATGGGTTACGGTGCCGGCTCCAAGGCAATGATGCTCCACGCCGCGAAAACTTTTGTGGATACCGTCAAGGCCAAGGGCGCAGACCAGCGTCTGCTGGGCGTGAGTACGCCGATGGTGGTCAAACTCGAAAACCAGGACGGTAAGCTCCCGACATGGCTCGATATCGCTCATCTGACTCCCGATATCGTGACGCGCATGAAGAAAATCGTGACGCCCGCGGACTTTGGCTTTGTCGATAAAGGTGGCGACGGAACACTGCAGGAATTGGCGTTCGTTGCCGCGGTGAACGCCGCGGTGCAACAGGCGGGCGAACAGAACGTGTCCGATGATCCGCTGATGCGCAAGAGGCCGTTTGTGCTGCTCAATGCCCCCATGGGGGGGGGACAGAAGCTCTTCGATCCGTTTATCGAATTCTATGCACCGTCGGATGCAAGGCCGGACGAGCGGCTGGAAGCGGGACGCGAGGTTCTGGCCGGTTTGGGTATCCACGAGGTCACCAGCAAGGCGGGCGAGGGGCTCGAGGAAGACGTCGCGGAGATTTTGGGGGTGTGATGCGGTAGCATTCGGCCTTTGCTTCGGCCTTTCTTGCTGGCCTGATCCTGCCCCGCCAAATGACCAATCAATCCACGGCCTCACATTTCAGCGACCTTCCGCTTGCGCCCGCCACGCTCGCCAACCTCGCGCAACTCGGCTACGTCGACATGACGCCGATTCAAGCGGCAAGCTTGCCGATCGCCCTTGCGGGACAGGACCTGATCGCCCAGGCGAAGACGGGCAGCGGCAAGACGGCGGCGTTTTCGCTCGCACTGCTCGCGCGGCTCGATGTGCGCCGCTTCGGCGTCCAGGCGATGGTGCTATGTCCGACTCGTGAGCTTGCCGACCAGGTCACGCGGGAAATCCGGCGTCTCGCGCGCGCCGAGGAGAACATCAAGGTGCTCACGTTGAGCGGCGGCACGCCAATGCGTCCGCAAACGGCGAGCCTCGAGCATGGCGCACATATCGTCGTGGGAACACCGGGGCGCATCATCGATCATCTCGAACGCGGCAGCCTCGTGCTCGACATGCTGAATACCCTCGTGCTCGACGAAGCGGACAGAATGCTCGACATGGGTTTCTTCGACGATATCGCAACGGTGGCGCGTCAATGTCCGAAAGAGCGTCAAACGTTGTTGTTTTCGGCGACATATCCGGAGGGTATCGGCAAACTGAGTCAGCAGTTTCTGCGCGATCCGAAGAAGGTGGTGCTCGAAGAACGTCATGACGACAGCAAGATTCGCCAGCGCTTTTACGAAGTGACCGAAGACGAACGGCTGCATGCGGTCGGCATGCTGTTGAATCACTTCCGTCCCGTGAGCACGCTTGCGTTTTGCAATACCAAACAACAATGCCGGGACCTGCTCGATGTATTACGCGCGCAGGGCTTTCACGCATTGGCACTGCACGGCGAACTCGATCAGCGCGAACGCGATCAGGTGCTAATCCAGTTTGCGAACCGTAGCTGCTCAGTACTTGTCGCCACCGATGTCGCCGCGCGTGGTCTCGATATCGCGCAGCTGGAAGCGGTCATCAATGTCGATATCACGCCCGATCCCGAAGTACATGTGCATCGCATTGGCCGCACCGGGCGTGCGGATCAGGACGGCTGGGCGTTGAGCCTCGCGAGCATGGACGAGATGGGGCGCGTCGGCAGCATCGAACAGGCGCAAATGCGCGAAGTGGAATGGCACCCGCTGGCCGAGCTGACACCCGCAAGCCCCGCGCCGTTGCTGCCGCCGATGGAAACGCTGCAGATTCTCGGAGGCCGCAAGGAGAAGATTCGCCCCGGCGATGTGCTGGGCGCCCTGACGGGCGAAGCGGGTTTTAACGTGGCGCAGATCGGCAAGATCAACGTGACCGAGTTCTCGACTTACGTGGCGATCGAGCGCGGTATCGCGCGCGACGCCGTGCGCAAGCTCAACGCGGGCAAGGTAAAAGGCAAGAAGGTCAAGGCCCGCTTGATGGACGAATGATCTGTGCGGGTGCCAATAGGGAGTCGAATGAGTCGAGTGCTTCAGGCGGCGGCTATCCCCACGTAGTTCTCGGCCATCGCCAAGGCTGCCGCGGGCGACGTGGTGACGTACTCGAGTTCCGCCACCTGCAGACGCCGCTCGAACTCCGAGGCGTCGTCCAGACGGTGCATCATTCGCGTCATCCAGTATGAGAAGTGCTCGGCACGCCAGATGCGCTTCAGCGCGGTTTCGCTGTAGGCGTCCAGCAGATCGTTCCGGTTTTCCAGATAGAACGCCTGCAGCGCCTTGGCGAGGATGCGTACGTCGGACACGGCTAGATTGAGCCCCTTTGCCCCGGTTGGCGGCACGATATGCGCGGCGTCGCCCGCCAGGAATAGGCGTCCGTGCTGCATCGTCGTCGACACGAAGCTGCGCATTCCCACGATGTTCTTCTGGAAGATCCTGCCTTCCGTGACCGCTCGACCGTCCGCCGAATCGACACGCGCATGCAGTTCGGACCAGATCCGATCGTCGGACCAGTTATCGGTCGAATCCTTCGGATCGCATTGAAAGTACATTCTTTGCACGGTTGGCGACCGCGTGCTGATGAGCGCGAATCCCCGCTCGTGCCGGGCATAGATGAGTTCGTCCGACGTAGGCGGTGCCTCCGCCAAGATACCGAACCATCCGAACGGAAAAACCCGTTCGTAATCTTTCCGCAGCGCAGGCGGAATCGACGCCCGCGAGATACCTTGCGAGCCATCGCACCCGATGACGAAGTCGCAGTGCAGGACATGTTCGGTATCGTCATGGGTGAAACGAATCGAGGGCGTATCGGTGTCGATATCGCTGATCGATGTATTCGAGACATTGAAATACACAGCACCGTTCGCCGCGAGCCGCGCCGCGACCAAATCCTTTAGTACTTCATGCTGGGCATAAACGGTAATCGAATGGCCGGTCAACGCCGTGAGATCGATGCGGCGCCGCTTTCCTTCGAATGCCAGCTCGAAGCCGTGATGCACGGACCCCTCGGCTTTCATCCGTTGACCGACGCCTGCTTCGGTCAGTAGGTCGGTGGTGCGCTGCTCGAGTACGCCGGCGCGGATCGTGGACTCGATCCGCTCGCGCTCGCGCGTCTCCAGCACGACGGATTCGATGCCTTGACGATGGAGTAAATGGGAAAGTAGCAGGCCCGCGGGCCCGGCGCCGATGATGCCGACTTGCGTACGCACAACGTGTCTCCTGGAAAATCGAAGCGGTGTTTTGGCCGGAGTCTGTCAATCGGCAGGGGGCGGCGCAACTATGCGAAATGAATAGGTACTATCTCCAAACGAGATAGTGGTCGGCATGACTGATGCGAGCCCAATGAACACGCGCTTTCGGGTGTAGTCCACCGTGGGCGGTGGCCGAGCTCCGTAATTTCACTCATTTGACGTCGCTGCGGGCCGAAGCCACGATGCGTTGGTCTGCACTCGGGTTTCGGCGAGCGCACAGGATGAATACTTAATGGAAAAGGAGACCATCGATGGGCGGAAATCGGCCGATCAACGTACAGAACTTCATTAACGAGCATCCCTTCGGCAGGTTTCAATGGCTCGTTTTCTTTATGTGCTTTGTCATTGTCTTGTTGGACGGATTCGATACGGCTTCCATCGGCTTCATCGCGCCCGCGCTGCTGACCGAGTGGCACCTCGGCAAGCCGGACCTCGCTCCGGTACTGAGCGCGGCACTTTTCGGCCTCGCTTGCGGCGCGCTCACAGCTGGGCCTTTGTCGGACCGACTTGGCCGTCGTTCATTGCTTCTCGGTGCTGTGGTCTTGTTCGGCGTGGCGTGCCTGGGCTCGGCGTTTTCCCAGTCGCTGGGGCAACTGACGGTCTTGCGTTTCGTGACGGGCGTGGGGCTCGGTGCGGCGATGCCGAATGCGGTGACGTTGATGGGCGAATTTTGCCCGGACCGTCGCCGCGCCACGATCATCAATCTGATGTTCTGCGGTTTCCCGCTCGGCGCGGCGGCAGGAGGGTTTCTCGCCGCCTGGTTGATTCCGCATTTCGGTTGGCGCAGCGTATTGATTTTCGGCGGTGTCACGCCGTTGGTGCTTGCCATGCTTGCGGCCGCAAAGATGCCGGAATCGGTGCGCTTCATGGTGGCAAGCTCGGCGCCATTCGACCGTATTCGGAAAACGCTCGCTCGTATCTCAGGCGCGGCGCTCGACGCGGGGAGCGTCGTATTGACGGAAAGCGCGTCATCAACCGTTCGAAACGGCTTGGGCGTTGTGCTTTCCAAGCGGCATATCGTGGGCTCCGTGATGTTGTGGCTCGCCTATTTCATGGGGCTCGTCATTTTCTATGCGTCGATCAACTGGATGCCGATTCTGCTCAAGGACGCCGGGCTCCCGCTCAAGAGCGCGACGCTCATCTCGGCGCTGTTCCCGTTGGGCGGTGTGGGCGCCGTACTGTCCGGCTTGTTGATGGACCGCTTCAATGCCAATCGCGTGATTGCGATCTGCTATGGCCTGACGGCCATCAGTGTCTATGCGATCGGACAAGCTGCCGGAAATATCGGCGCACTCGTCACCGTCATCTTCCTCGCTGGCGTCTTGATGAATACGGCGCAATCCTCGATGCCAGCCCTTGCCGCAGCGTTTTATCCCACCATGGGGCGTGGAACGGGAGTGGCATGGATGCTGGGTGTTGGCCGGTTCGGTGGCATCGCGGGGTCGTTCCTCGTCGCGGAACTGGCCCGTCGCCATTTCGGCTTCGCGGACATCTTTGCGACGATCGCGGCGGCAGGGGCCATTGCCTGCGTGGGCTTGCTAGTCAAGCAGTTTGCCGAGCCCCACACGCCGACAGATTCGCTCGGTATCGAATCTGTTCATCATTGATGCCCTATTTCGGCCACTCGTCGAGTGCGTCGTTGAAGAGTTCGGCAACGAGACTGCGTAGCCAGATGGTTCGCGCATCGTTATGAAATTTGCGGTGCCAGTGCTGGCGGAGGTCGAAGCGCGGTAACGGCAGCGGCGGTTCGACCAGTACGATCGACGCGTGCTCCGTCGAATAGGCATAGCCGATCGCGTGTGGCACGGTCGCGATGAGATCGGTTCGGCTCAGGATGTACGGCAAGCTCATGAAGTGCGGCGTCTCGAGCACGGCACGCCGCACGATGCGCCGCTTCGCGAGATATTTTTCGAGCACCTCCTGGCTGCGGCCTTCCGCACGCACGACTGCGTGGCCGCATGCGACGAACCGCTTGAGCGTGAGGCCTCCTGAAGCGAGCGGATGATCGCGCCGCATCAGGCAGATGAAACGGTGAGTGAAAAGCCGCTGTTGAAAGAAGTTGGTCCCGCGCAGATCGGGGAAATAACCCACAGCGAGATCGATGCTGCCCGCCTCTAACCCGCGCTCGACTTCCGCGTGCGGCTGCGATACCGAGCGCAGATTCGCGAGCGGCGCGCGTCGGGCGAACTCTTGCACGAGGCGCGGCAGAAATACGATTTCGCCGACGTCCGACAGCGCAATCGAAAAGGTATGCGTGCTCGTCGCGGGATCGAAATCGTGCGGCGCGACAAGGCCACGCTCGATGCGGGCCAGGGCATCGCGGGCAGCCGGAATCAGCGCGAGCGCATGCGGCGTCGGCTCCATTCCGCGCGACGTACGGACGAAAAGCGGATCGCCGAAGTACTCGCGCAGTTTGCCAAGCGCGGCGCTCACGCGGGGCTGGCTGACACCCAATATGTCGCCAGCCCGGCTTACATTGCGCGTCTCGTCGAGCGCGACCAGGTAGGGGATCAGATTCAGGTCGAGTTCGGACATCGTCGCGGTCGATTGACTGAGTGGCGTTTTCGAGCGCGATCATACCGCGTGGGGCGTCTCGTTGCGGCGCCTGTGGGTACCGCGGCTTTACTTTTAATTATTTGTTTGGGATAATTATCCATGACAAATAATTTATGCTAACCCGCCATGTCCTACCATCGCACGGCGCTGGCCGAACAGATGGCCCAGCAGATACTCCATCCGCAGGGCTTACTGGAAACGCCGCTCCAGGCGGGCGTGTTCCTATCCGGACCGCGTCGAATCGGCAAGACCACCTTTGTGCGACAGGATTTGATACCTGCACTGCAGAACCAAGGCGCCATCGTCGTATACACAGACCTATGGAGCCAGGTCCAGGCCAACCCTGCGGATGTCGTGACAGGAGCGGTCCAGCGGACCATTAGAGAACTGCAAACGCCAGCGTCGGATCTGTTCGGGCGAATCGCCCGGCAGCTCAAGCGTGTCTCTCAACTCGACGTAGGCGGCGCGGGATTCAAATTCGGGTTCAAGCTGGACCAGATGGGCAAGCCTGCCGGTCCGACGTTGGCTCAGGTGTTCACTGAACTGGTCGAGAAGACACGCAC
>CBJLAJ010000022.1:0-47316 GCA_966421005.1 uncultured Paraburkholderia sp. | reverse complement strand
TCATCATGCCTCCTGCCTGGCGGGGTTAGCGCTTCGCGCGGTGTACGTTCATACGCGGCGCCACTCGGTGATCCCGCCCGGTTTGTCTTCAAGCGCAACCCCGGCGTCGAGCAATTCGGCCCGAATCCGGTCTGCCTCGGCATAGTTCTTCGCCTGCTTCGCTGCGGCACGCTCGGCGATTTTCGCCTCGATGGCCGCCTCGTCGAAATCGAACCCGACATCGCCCGCCGCATGCTGCAGGAATGCGCGCGGTTCGCGGCCCAGCAGGCCGACCGTTTGCGCGAGTTCGCGCAACTGCCGTGCAAGCGCCGCGTCGCGCGTGCGATTGACGACATTCGCAAGCTCGAAGAGCACCGCAACGGCCACCGGCGTATTGAAGTCGTCATTCATTGCCGCGCGAAAGCGCACCGCATGCTCTTCATTCCAGTCGAGCGGCTCGGCATCGGGACTCACGTCCTTCAATGCGGTGTAAAGACGCGTGAGCGCCGCGCGCGCATCGTCGAGATGCACGTCGCTATAGTTCAGCGGCGAGCGATAGTGCGCGCGCGCAATGAAAAACCGCACGACTTCGGGATCGTACTTCGCAATGACGTCGCGAATCGTAAAGAAGTTGCCGAGCGACTTCGACATCTTCTCGTTATCGATCTGAACGAACCCGTTGTGCATCCAGTAGTTGACGAACGTCTGCCCCGTCGCACCCTCGCTTTGCGCAATTTCATTTTCGTGGTGCGGAAACTGCAGATCCTGGCCGCCACCGTGCAGATCGAAGTGCTCGCCGAGCAGTGTGCAACTCATGGCCGAACATTCGATGTGCCAACCGGGGCGCCCGCGCCCGTACGCCGAATCCCAGCTCGAATCCGCCGGCTCCTCGGGCTTCGCGCGCTTCCACAGCACGAAATCGAGCGGATCGTCTTTCGCTTCGTTCGCGGCGACACGCTCGCCCGCGCGCAGATCTTCAAGCGACTTGCCCGACAACGCGCCGTAATGCGCAAACTTGCGCACCGCATAGTTGACGTCGCCATCCTTCGCGCGATATGCGTAGCCGTTTGCCTCGAGCTTTTCGATCATGCCGAGCATCTGGCCGATGTGATCGGTCGCGCGCGGTTCCAGATCGGGACGCGCAACGCCGAGCGCATCGGCATCCTCGTGCATCGCGGCGATGAAGCGCTCGGTCAGCGCCTTGATCGATTCGCCGTTTTCGACCGCGCGCCGAATGATCTTGTCGTCGATGTCGGTGATGTTGCGCACATAAGTCACGCGAAATCCGAGCGTACGCAGCCAGCGCTGCACGATGTCGAACACCACCATGACGCGCGCGTGTCCCACGTGACAGTAGTCGTAGACCGTCATCCCGCAGACGTACATTCGCACTTCGCCTGCACGGCGCGGCACGAAAGCTTGCTTGTCACGCGCGAGCGTGTTGTAGATGCGCAGTGATTCCATAGAGATGATGCGTGAGCCCCGAGCCATCCCCGCTATATGGGCGACGCGCACTCGGCGCCTCGCCCGGGATGCGCGAAGCATCTCGCGCGGGCGGCCTGGCGAGCGGGTTATAACCACTCGGCGCCGCGTTTCAGGCTGCGATCGGGGCAAGGACGACCACGACTGGCGGAAGACCGTCTGTTCGTTCAAGGAAACGAGCAAACGTTTTGTTAGAATGGGCCGGAGTATAACACCTCGACCTCAGCCTATGAAACCTTCAAGCGGCCGCACCGAGCGCGTCGCGGCCCTTGCCGCGATCGCCGTCTTCGGCGTTGCTCTCGCGGTATTGCCGGCCACGGCGTCGCACGCGCAAACCACGCACGCGACCACGCACGCGACGCGAGACGAAACGCCGCAAGCCGACGCGTCGATCGCGGCGCAAAATTGGAACGCGGCCCTTTCCGAGCTCGACGCGCGGATCGCATCGAACCCTCGCGACGCGCAAGCGAAGTTCAAACGCGGCACCGTGCTCGCCCGTTTGAATCGCGATAACGATGCCATCGCGCAATTCGTCGAACTCACTCAGGCCTACCCCGAATTGCCGGAGCCCTACAACAATCTCGCGGCGCTTTACGCCAAGGCGGGCCGCTATGAAGAAGCCCGCGTCGCACTCGAAACGGCCGTCAAGGCGAACCCGGGATACGGCCTTGCTTACGAAAATCTGGGCGACCTCTATCTACGCCTTTCGGCCGAAGCGTACAAGCGCGCGCAACGGCTCGGCGGCACGAGCGGCGCAACGAACGCGCGCCTTGCCGATATCGAACGCATCGTCGCACCGCGCGCCACGAGAAAGCCGATAGCACGCGCCGCCGCAGCGACGGAACCGGCATCGAAGGTCGCAGCGCCCGAGGCGCCACCGCTCACCACGGGTTCGCCGAGCCCATTCGCGCCGGCCCCTTATATCGCGCCGTCGAACTAAGCGCGGTCTTTCTTTTTCCACGCATGAGGATGCTCATGAAACGCTTCTGGTTGGCGCTAGGCAGCGCCGCTCTGATCGCGAGTGCACCCGCGCTCGCGCAAACGGCTTCTTCCACGCACCCGCAGGTGTTGCTGAAAACGAGCGAGGGCGACATCCGCGTCGAACTGTATCCGGACAAGGCGCCGAAGACGGTCGCGAATTTTCTCGACTACGTCAAATCCGGCCAATACAGCGGCACGATCTTTCACCGCGTGATCCGCGGCTTCATGATTCAGGGCGGCGGCTTCACTGCCTCCTACCAGGAAAAACCGACACGCGCGCCGATCCCGCTCGAAAGCCGCAACGGCCTGAAGAACGCCGCGGGTACGATCGCGATGGCACGCACGAGCGACCCGAATTCCGCCACCGCGCAGTTCTTCATCAATACGGTGGATAACGACGGACTCGACTATCCGAAACCGGATGGCAACGGCTACGCCGTCTTCGGCAAGGTCGTCTCGGGCATGGACGTTGTGAAGAAAATCGAGGCCACACCCACCACGACGCGCGGCCCGATGGCCGATGTGCCGCAAAAACCGATCGTGATCGAATCGGCAAGCGTCGTTTCGAAATAACGGCCCACCCGCCGCCGGCACGTCGCCGCGCGGCATTTTCAAGCGAAGGAATTCATCATGGTCGAACTGCATACGAACCACGGCGTCATCAAGCTCGAGCTGGACGCCGAAAAAGCGCCGAAGACTGTCGAGAACTTTCTCAACTACGTCAGGAAGGGACACTACGACAACACCGTGTTTCACCGCGTGATCGACGGATTCATGATCCAGGGCGGCGGCTTCGAACCGGGCATGAAGCAAAAGCCGACCGACGCGCCGATCGACAACGAAGCGAACAACGGTCTCAAAAATGTGACGGGCTCCGTCGCGATGGCGCGCACGAACGATCCGCATTCGGCCACCGCGCAGTTCTTCATCAACGTCAACGATAACGATTTCCTCAACCACTCGTCGCCCACGCCGCAAGGCTGGGGTTATGCCGTCTTCGGGCGTGTGGTCGAAGGACTCGACATCGTCGAGAAGATCAAGAAGGTGAAGACGAGTTCGAAGGGCTTCCATCAGGACGTCCCCGTCGACGACGTCATCATCGAAAAAGCAGTCGTCGTCGATTGAATACGAGCGTCATCCGCGCGGGCGTTTCGTCGCGCCAGGACGGACCGCCCCGCAGCAACGAATCCACCGTGCCGGCCGAGCACGGGCATGCGCGCGGCCATGCGCCGCGTCCGCTGCTGTTCATCTCCGATCTGCACCTGAGCCCGCACATTCCGCGCACGGTCGCGGCCTTCGAGCACTTCGTGCTCATGACCGCCGATAGCGCGGATTCGGTCTTCGTGCTCGGCGACCTGTTCGAGTATTGGATTGGCGACGATATGCTCAGGGTCGATCCGTTCGCCGCGCGTATCGCGGAGCTGCTGCATACGCTCGCCGAACGCGGAATCGCGCTTTACGTCATGCACGGCAACCGCGATTTCCTGCTCGGCAAACGCTTCATGCGCGCAGCCGGCGCGATCTGGCTGCCCGACCCCTTCGTCATGACGGCTTTCGGCGCGCGCATCGTGCTTGCCCATGGCGATGCGCTGTGCACGGCAGACCACAAGTACCAGACGTTCCGCCGGTTCGCGCGATTGCGCGCCGCGCAACTGCTGTTCCTGGCCTGGCCGCTCAAATGGCGGCGTGCGCTCGCCGAGCGCATGCGCGTGTCGAGCGAGGGAGGTCGTGCCCGCCCGCCCTCACCGCTTTACGACGTGACGAACGAGGGCGTGGCGGCGCTTTTCAAGGCGAGCGGGACAACCACGATGATCCCCGGACACACGCACAAGCCCGCCTGCCATCAGGGAAAAGAAGGCACGCGCTGGGTGCTGCCCGACTGGGACCTCGATCACGGTGCACGCCGCGGCGGCTATCTGCGCGTCGACGCCGAGGGCATTCGCGCACTGCCGCTCGACTGAGTCGGCAGTGCAGCGCGCATAGACAATCGCTCGCCTTCGCTCAGGTCTGAGCGACCTTACCTTCGATTGCCGCCGAGATGCGGCGCAACTCCGACAGCGCACCATCCGCGCCATCGAGCGCCTGAAGGCGCTCACCCAGACGTTCGAGCGCCGCGACGACTTCATCGACACGCTGTGTTTCTTTCGCGGCGTGATCGATGAGTCCGTGCAGCGCCAGCGAATAGGGATCCTCGGCGTTCGGCGTGATGCCGTAGGCGCAAAACGCGGTGCGCTCCGGCGTGCTTTCCGGCGTGCGTCTTGCCTCGGCCGCCACGACGATGCGCGCCGGGTTGCCGACCGCCGTCCCTCCCGCTGGCACCGGTTTGACGACCACCGCGTTCGAGCCGATCTTCGCTTCGGCGCCCACGGTAAAGCCGCCCAGTACCTTCGCACCGGCGCCGACGATGACGCCCCGCTCGAGCGTCGGATGCCGTTTTGCACCGCGCGTGAGCATCGTGCCGCCGAGCGTGACGCCCTGGTAGATCGTGCAGTCATCCCCTACCTCAGCGGTTTCGCCGATGACGACACCCATTCCGTGGTCGATAAACACGCGCCGGCCAATCGTTGCTCCCGGGTGAATTTCGATGCCGGTCAGAAAGCGGGCGAACTGCGAAATCGCGCGCGCGAGCCAGCGCCGCCCTGCCCGCCAGCAGACGTGCGCAAGGCGGTGCAGCGCGATGGCATGGAGCCCTGGGTAACAGGTGAGTACTTCCCAGGCACTGCGCGCGGCTGGATCCCGCTCCCGAATGGAGGCAATGTCTTCGCGAAGTCTCGTGAACATGTTTATGGCTCGCTCGGAGAAGCCGCGGCTGCGAGCGAGCGCGAAGGCGCGTGCCCATATGACCTGCGGCGATTTGCTTATGACGGACCGATCGATTGTAGAGGCAACCGGCGCTTTTTGCCGCGGGTGCCTTTTTCGCCCTGTTTGTCTCAGGGACATTGCGAAACGCCGCGGCCCTTCGAGGCGCCGGCCAGCTGTATCCTGGATATCGCGGCTGTCACTCGCCCGTGCCGCGGGTCTTGAGCAAGATGTGCTTCGCGATGCCCCGCACGATGTTGACTTCCTCGCGCTCGAGCCCGGCACGCGCAAAAAGCCGCCGCAGCCGCGACATCAGCTTCTTGGGGTTCGCCGGATCGAGGAATTCCAGCTCAATCAGCGCGTTCTCGAGATGCACGAACATTCGCTCGATTTCGTCGCTCGCGGCGCGCGGACCGATACCTCCGCCTGATGAGGGTAGATCGACACCGTCGCCAAGATAAGCCAGCCTTAGCTCGTAGGCTAGAACCTGAACAGCCTGCGCAAGATTGAGCGAGCTGTAGGCGGGATTCGCGGGAATGTGGGCGAGCGCGCTGCAGCGCTCGACGTGTTCGTTCGACAGCCCGGTGCGCTCGTTACCGAAAACGAACGCAACATCGCCGCCCCCGGTATGGCGACACGCCTCGCTTGCCGCGGTACGCGGCGCCATCTGCGGCGGTCCGTACTCGCGCACCCGCGCCGTGAGCGCCACCGACCACTGCACGCCAGCCAGCGCATCCGCGAGGGTCGCGACGATGCCTGCCGAGGCGAGCACGTCGTCCGCACCGCTTGCCATTGCGATGGCTTCGGGGTCCGTCTTCACGTGGGCAACGCGCGGTGCGACGAGGACGAGCCGCGAAAAACCCATGGTTTTCAACGCGCGTGCCGCCGCGCCAACGTTACCGGGGTGGCTCGGTTCGACGAGCACGAACAGCGTCGAGGTAAAACCGCCGTGCGGCCCCGTCATCGCCGGATCGTCATCCGGCGCCGGCAACGAGTGATTGTTGGATGAGTTCAAGGTAGGTCAATCGATTTCAATGATACGAACGGCCCGCTCGGCATTCGCGGCCGCGCTGCAGATGCGCTATATGGTATCGCCATGTGGAGCCAGAAGCTGCAGGGAATGTCGCCAGACTGTCGCGCAGCGATTCACGGCGCGCGCCAAGCCATCGCGCCGCCTTTACGCTTCCTGGTAAAATCACGGCTATTCGCGCGCGCTTCGCCGGTAGGAATGTGGGATCGGCCGCGTGCGCTTTCGCTCTTCTTCAATTCGTCTTCGTCGACGGAATACGCGCCCGGCGCGCATTCCGGGCGGTTTTGGCACCATCCGCGGCGGCATCGGCGCCTCGCGCGGCACAAGGAATCTGCTCACATGCATCCCATGCTCAATATCGCTGTCAAGGCTGCTCGCCGCGCCGGACAGATCATCAACCGGGCATCGCTCGATCTCGACCTGATCCAGGTCAGCAAGAAACAGCACAACGATTTCGTCACGGAGGTCGACAAGGCAGCGGAAGCGGCAATCATCGATACGCTCAAAACCGCCTACCCCGATCATTCCATCCTCGCCGAGGAATCGGGCCGCTCGGAAAACGAATCCGATTTCCAATGGATCATCGATCCGCTCGACGGCACGACGAATTTCATTCACGGTCTGCCCTATTACTGCGTATCGATTGCATTGGCTCACAAGGGCATCGTTACGCAGGCCTGCGTGTACGACCCCACCCGCAACGATCTTTACACTGCCTCGCGCGGGCGCGGCGCTTATCTGAACGATCGACGCATCCGCGTCGGCCGCCGCGACCGGCTCGCCGATTCGCTGATCGGCACGGGCTTCCCGTTTCGCGAGAACGATCGGCTCGAAGCCTACTGCCGCCGGTTCGCCGAAATGACGCGCTCGTGCACCGGCCTGCGCCGCCCCGGCGCCGCGGCACTCGATCTTGCGAACGTCGCGGCCGGCCGGCTCGACGGATTTTTCGAGCAGGGCATCAGCGCCTGGGACATGGCGGCGGGCAGCCTGCTCATCACCGAGGCCGGTGGGCTCGTCGGCAATTACACGGGCGATTCCGAGTTCCTTCATGTCGGCGAAATCGTCGCGGGCAACCCGAAGGTCTACGCTCAGATGGTGCCGATCCTCTCGCCGTACAGCAAGCGCGCCGAGCAAAGCTGAGGGCTCGAATCCGCTCGGGCGAGATGCGCGCGACACGAGCGCGACACGAGCGGGATAGGTAGCGGGGGCGGCTTCGACCGCCCTTTTCCGTTTTTGGGCGCCCGTCCGGCACGCGCGCCGACAAGATCGCCGTTTCCCGCTATGAAGAAAGGCTTCTATACGATCATTGCCGCTCAGTTCGTCTCCTCTGTCGCCGACAACGCACTGCTGATCGCCGCGATCGCGCTGTTGGCGGCCATGCATGCCGCGAGCTGGGTCACGCCAATGTTGCAGATTTTCTTCACTGTCTCTTACGTGCTGCTCGCGCCGTTCGTCGGCGCCTTCGCCGATGCCATACAAAAACGCCACGTGATGTTCTCGGCGAATGCGGCCAAAGCGATCGGCTGCGCCATGATGATCGTCGGCGTGCATCCCATCGTCGCTTACGGCGTGGTCGGCTTGGGGGCGGCGGCCTACTCGCCCGCCAAGTACGGCATCCTGACCGAGCTCCTACCGGCTGAGCGGCTCGTCGCGGCCAACGCGTGGCTCGAATCGGCCACGGTGCTCTCCACCATTGCCGGCACCGCGCTCGGCGGCGTGCTCGTCAGCGTCTATGTCGAACGCGCCGTCGCGGCCATGCGCCTGCCGCTGATGCCGCATGCGCCGCAATTCGCCATGCTCGCCGTCATGTCGGTGTACGTTCTGGCAGCGCTCATCAACATCGGGATTCCCGATACCGGCGCGCGCTATCCGAATCGGCTGCACGAGCCGGGCCGGCTACTCGGCGATTTCCTCGGATGCTTCAATACGCTTTGGATCGATAGGCTGGCTCAGATCCCACTGGCGGTCACGACACTGATGTGGGGTGCCGCTGTGACGTTGCAATTGCTGGTGCTCAAATGGGCCGCCGTCAATCTGGGCCTCACGCTTTCGAAAGCCGCTCTGATGCAGGGTGCGGCGGGCATCGGCATTGCCCTCGGCGCCGCGGCCGCCGCCGCGTGGATTCCGCTCGCGCGATCGCTGCGCGTTCTGCCGGTTGGCATTTGCGCCGGCATCGTGACCGCGGCGATGGCGTTCTACGGTAAAGGGCTTTTCCCCGCATCGGCAGGCGTTCATTTCGGCGGCGCGTTCATGCCGCTTTACATCGTGTTTGCCTATCCTCTGATGATAGGCCTCGGCGGCATGGCCGGATTTTTCATCGTGCCGATGAACGCACTTTTGCAGCATCGCGGCGCCACCTTGATTACCGCGGGGCATTCGATCGCGGTGCAGAACTTCAATCAGAATGTCGCGGTGTTGTTGATGCTGGGTGCTTATGCCCTATTGCTCGCGGCGAAGATGCCGGTGCAATGGATCATCGTCGCGTTCGGCGCGTTCGTTTGCGCCATGTTCTGGCTCGCGAAACGGCGCAGCGATGCCAACGCGCGGCAGCTGAATATCGGGGCGATGATCGACGAATGAGCCGCCCCCCCCGGCAAGCGGTTCATATACAACAACGAAAGCCGACGAAGATGTCGTTTCGGTGCGGCAGATAGAAATTGCGGTACCGGGGGTGCTGCATGCGCTCGCGTGTGACCAACGAGCCACCACGGACCGACCGGTGGCTACCGAACCAGGGTACCGAGTATTCCTGGTAAGGATCGGCCGAGAACCCGGCATACGGTAAAAACGAATCGGACGTCCATTCCCATACCGACCCGCCCCATTCGATCAAGTCATGCGTGGCCGCATATTCCCATTCCGCTTCCGTCGGCAAACGCTTGCCGGCCCAACGACAATACGCTTCGGCCTCGAAAGCATTGACGTGACACACGGGCAGATCGAGCGGCAACGGTACCCATTCGCCGAACCAGCGCCATTCCCATGAGGTGGAGCGGTCCGCCTGACGCCAGCGCGCGGGATGAGCGAGCCGGCTTTGCCGGAGCCATTCGATACCCGAGGAGGACCACCATTGCGGGTCGAGGTAGCCACCGCTCTCCACGAATCGCGCGAAAGCCGCGTTGCTCACGCAGGTACGATCGATGCGGAACGGCGGGACATCGACCGAATGCGCCCACTTCTCGTTGTCGAAGACGAATCCGCGCTCGGCGGGCGAGCCCATCACGAATGCGTCCCCGCCCCCCGCGGCCGGGCCGGCGTCAGACCGTACCGCAGGCAAGGCAATCGGCGCATGTGGCGCGTAATCGAGCGTCTGGCGCATATAAGTCAGCGCTTCCGCGTGCATGTCCTCGTGGAACAATGCGAGCCTGAAGAAATAAAGGCCCTCGTCGGAGTCGTCCGCCGCGTCGAGCGCGGCCAGAACCCGCTCCAGCACGTCGCTGACATACTGACGCACGCCGGCAAGCGAGGGCAACGCAAGATGCCACCGGTCCGGGTGAGCGACGCGCATCGAATCGAAGAGACTATCGGCCTGCTCCAGCATCGAAGGCAACGTGGCGCTCAGGCGCCCCTCTGAATCGGGACGCGGCGCTCGGAGCACCCAATGCTCCGTAAACCACGCCATGTGTGCATACTCCCACAAGGGCGGGTTGATGCCCCGGTCGTAACGGACCTGCCATTGGGACGGCGACAAATCCCGAAGGACATCCCAGGTTCGCCGGTGCGAATCGGAAAGCGCCGCAGCCAGCCCGAACCTGCTTATGCTTCTCGCCGCTATTTCGTCTGAGCCTAGTGCCATGCGTCCTCCCAAGCCAACCGTTGCGATTATCAGCCCGGCGCTGCGCAAAGCCAACAACGGCAATTGGCAGACCGCGCATCGCTGGTCCCGGTTTCTGCGCGCCGCCTACGATGTCGCGCTGGCGGCGCAATGGACGGCGCCCGCCCCGGGCGGCCTCGCTCCCGCATGCCTGATCGCGCTGCATGCACGGCGCTCGGCCGATTCCATCGCACGATTCGCCGACGCTTGCCCGAAGCGCCCGCTGATCGTGATACTCACCGGAACGGATCTTTATCGGGACATCCGCACCGACGCCAACGCGCAGCGTTCGCTCGAACTCGCTACGCATCTCGTGGTGCTGCAGGACGAAGGTCCGTTGGAGCTGTGCGCCGCGCATCGCGATAAATGCCACGTGATCTATCAATCGGCCACGACATACCATGCGGCCGCGGCAGATAGCGGGGGCTTCGATGTCGTATTGGTCGGCCATATGCGCCCGGAAAAGGACCCGCTGACGCCCATGCGATCTCTCGCTCTGCTTCCCGACGATTCGCGCGTGCGCCTGACGCACATCGGCAACGCGCTCGACGATGAATACTTGCAAGCAGCACAGACGCTCCAAGCGCAAGCGTGGCCACGGGGTCAGCGCTACGTCTGGCTGGCGAATCTGCCCCACGCCGAAACCCGTCGACGCATTGCCCGCGCGCAAGCGCTCGTCATTTCAAGCGTGATGGAAGGCGGCGCCAACGTGATCATCGAGGCCGTCGCGAGCGGCGTGCCGGTTCTGGCGAGCCGCATTCCGGGCAATGTCGGCATGCTGGGCCGCGACTACGAAGGCTATTTTGCGCCCGGCGACCCCGCGCAACTGGCGGGACTACTCGAGCGTGCCAGCCGGGACGCGGATTTCCTTTCACGCCTGCGACAACAGTGCGCGCGTCGTGCGCCGCTTTTCGCGCCCGCGCGAGAGCGCGCCGAAGTGATTAAACTTGTGGCCGACGCCCTGCGACCGACATAACCGGAGACCTATCGTGGATCAGCCCGACAGCGCAACAACCAAACTCACGTCGCTCTCTCACGGCGGCGGGTGCGGCTGCAAAATCGCGCCCGGCGTGCTCTCCGAAATTCTGAGGAATTCGACGCGCCTGCCTGCGCCGGCCGCGCTCCTGGTCGGCAAGGAGACCAGTGACGACGCCGCTGTCTACAAGCTCAACGACAACCAGGCGCTGATCGCCACCACGGACTTCTTCATGCCCGTGGTCGACGATCCTTACGACTTCGGGCGCATCGCCGCCACCAACGCCATTTCCGACGTCTACGCGATGGGCGGAACGCCCATTATGGCGCTCGCGCTGGTGGGTATGCCGATCGACAAATTGCCGACTCACGTCATCGCCAAAATTCTTGAAGGTGGGGAATCGGTCTGCGCCCAGGCGGGCATACCCGTTGCTGGGGGCCATACCATCGATTCCGTTGAACCGATCTACGGCCTGGTGGTGCTTGGGCTCGTGCATCCGGACAAAATCAAGAAAAACGACAGCGCCCAACCCGGCGACAAACTGATTCTCGGCAAGCCGCTGGGTGTCGGCGTGCTGTCCGCCGCGGTCAAAAAAGACAAGCTCGACGCGGCCGGCTATGAGGCGTTGATAGCGTGCACGACGCAGCTCAATACGCCGGGACGGCTGCTGTCCGATCTGCCGGACGTCCATGCATTGACGGACGTGACCGGGTTCGGCTTGCTCGGTCATTTGTTGGAACTCTGTCGGGGCGCCGGTCTGGGTGCCAAATTGAACATGGATCGTATTCCGTTGCTGCCGGAGGTACTGCAGCTTGCCGGGGCTGGCATGGTAACCGGGGCATCCGGGCGCAACTGGGTCAGCTACGGCGGCGAGGTGGATCTGGCCTCGTCGATCACACCGAGCCTGAAAGCACTGTTGACCGATCCTCAGACGAGCGGCGGGCTGCTGGTGTCTTGTTCGCCAGCCGCGGCCGACGAAATTCTCGACATCTTTCGGCGAGAGGGCTTCGGACAAGCGGCTGTCATCGGCGAAATGATCGCGGGCCCTGCCCGCGTCGCCGTGATGTAAGCCGCCCTCGCTCAACGCATTCATTCACTTACTGGATTTCGGCACCTCATGCCTCTCATCACCTTCTCGCGTATCCTCCGACGCATTGCCGCGCTCGTCTTCCTTGGCCTCGTTTTCATGGCCTCCCCCGTCAGGGCGCAACAACATGTACTGAAGGTCTCCGCGATCCCCGACGAATCGCCCACCGAGCTCCAGCGCAAGTTCGCGCCGCTGGGCAAGTACCTCGAGAAGGAAACGGGGATGAAGGTCGAGTTCGTGCCTGTCACGGACTATGCGGCCGTGGTCGAATCGCTGGCGACGGGCAAAATCGACATGGCCTGGCTGGGCGGTTTCACCTACGTCCAAAGCAAGATCCGCACGAACGGCGCGACGGTGCCCATCGTGCAGCGGCAGGAAGACGCAACGTTTACGAGCAAGTTCATTACGGCCGATCCCGCCATCAAATCGTTGACGGACCTGAAGGGCCATACGTTCGTCTTCGGCGCGCCGTCATCGACTTCCGGCCACTTGATGCCGCGTTATTTCCTGTTGCAGGCCGGCATCGATCCGGACAAGGACTTCAAGACGGTGGCCTTCTCGGGCGCGCACGATGCCACCGCCGCTTTCGTTCAGTCGGGCAGAGCCGACGCCGGCGTGCTCAACGCGTCGGTATGGGACAAGCTCGTCGAGCAGCATAAGGTCGATCCCGCCAAGGTCAGAGTATTTGCCGTTACGCCGCCCTACTACGATTACAACTGGACCGTGCGGGGCGGGCTCGATCCCGCGTTGCGCAAGACATTGACCGAGGCCTTCCTCCGACTCGACGCGCGCAACCCCGAGCAACGCGAGATCATGGCCTTGCAACGAACCGCCAAATATATCCCGACCAAGCCGGACAACTATGCCGGCATTGAAGCCGCGGCCCGCACCGCTGGCCTGATCAAGTGATTCAGCTCGATGCGGTCGGCCTCGGCTACCCGAATGGGCAGCGCGCGCTCAACCGGATTTCGCTGAATGCGGAGCGCGGCGAGCGCATCGCGCTCATCGGTCCGTCAGGTGCGGGGAAGACGTCGATGCTGCGCTTGCTCGCGACTTCCCTGCGGCCCAGCGAAGGCCGTATTGAAGTTCTGGGCGTCAGTCCATGGCATTTGTCGGCGGCCCGACTGCGGCGACTGCGTTGCCGCATTGGCATGGTGCACCAGGTGCCGCCGCTGCCGCCGCGCCAGCGCGTCGTCACGGCCATTCTCGCCGGCCGGCTGGGGGCGTGGCCCGCATGGAAATCCCTGCTCTCCCTGATTTATCCGCTGGATGTCACGGGTGCCGAGGAAGCGCTCGCGAGACTCGATCTGGCCGATCGCCTGTTCGATCGCTGCGATCGATTGTCCGGCGGTCAACTGCAGCGCGTCGGTATCGCGCGCGTGCTTTACCAGCGTCCTGATTTGATCCTGGCTGACGAACCGGTATCGGCCATGGACCCCGTCTTGTCCAACCTCGCGCTCGGCGAACTGTGCAAACAGGCCGAAACGAATGGCGCGGCGCTGATCGCAAGCCTTCATGCGGTCGATCTCGCCCTGCGTTGGTTTCCGCGCATCGTCGGCCTCAAGTCGGGCGAAATCGCCTTCGATCTGCCTGTCGCGCGCGTCAGCGATGCACTGCTGCGCGAGCTTTATGCGGCAGAGGGCGACGCTCCGCCGATGCAAGGCAACGACAGCATATCGATCGCCGCGGCGCGCGGCCCCTCGCCACGGACGGCTTGCCAATGATCGCGCATCCCCGCGATCCTCTCGCGCTTCGGCGCGCGAGTAGCTTGGTGCTCGCGCTGGTCGTACTGTGGCCGCTCTTACGACTGTCGCAATTTCATCCGGCGGCGTTGTTCGAGGCCGGCAATTTGAAAGTCGCGGGAAGCTTTCTGCGCCACTTCCTTCCGCCCGAGACTTCCGCGGAATTTCTGGGTCTGGTCGCGAAGGCTACGCTCGAAACGCTCGCGATTGCCACTGCGGGAATCGCGCTCGCGTTCGTCCTCGCCGCGCCACTCGCGGCCGCCATGACCCGCAACTTGTCAGTCTCGCGGATCGGCCCTGGCCGCGGATACCGGACACGCGCGGCGGCGCGTGTCTGCGTTCGCGCCATCGTATTGCTGCTACGGGGCATACCCGAGTTGGTTTGGGCGCTGGTGTTCGTGCGCGTGCTGGGGCTCGGGGCCGCCGCTGGTGTGCTGGCGCTCGCGATCACCTATGGCGGCATGCTGGCGAAGGTCTATGCGGAAGTCCTCGAATCGAGCGACGCTCACGCGGCGCACGCCCTGCTCGGTGGAGGTAGCCCGCGCCTCGCGGCGCTGGCGTACGGACTGTTGCCGAATGCCGCGCGTGAGCTCGTGTCGTACACGGTATATCGCTGGGAATGCGCGATCCGTGCTTCTGTGGTCATGGGATTCGTCGGAGCCGGTGGACTCGGACAATTGATGGATCAGGCGATGAAGATGCTCGACGGCGGCGAAACCGCGACGATTCTCGTCGTCTTCCTGTTGCTGGTGCTCCTCGCTGACGTGCTGAGCGCCAGCCTGCGCAAACTGTTGGACTGAACGATGTCGACCCAGGCAAAACCCGTCCGGATCTGCATGAGATGCGTCCTCATGGGGGCCATCGTCGCCGTTGCTGTCCTGGGAAGCTTCGCCTATCTCTCGCTTGATTTCGGCCAGCTTTTTTCCGCCGACGCGGCCGGCGAAATGCTGCGTTTCCTTCTGTCGTTCTTCCCGCCCGAGCTGTCACGCACGTTCCTCTCGAAGACGGCTGACAGCATGCTCGAAACGCTGGCTGTCTCCGCTATCGGTACCCTGTGCGCGACAGTGCTCGGCTTTGTGTTGGCACTGCCGGCCTCGGGGATGTATGGCGCGAGTCTGCGCGCGCTTTCGCGTTTGCTGTTGAACCTGCTGCGCGCTGTGCCCGAACTCGTGTGGGCAACCTTGACCGTACTCGTTGCCGGTCTGGGACCATTCGCCGGTACCCTGGCGCTGGCGCTGCATACCGCGGGGGTGCTGGGCCGCCTCTTCGCCGAAACGCTCGAGAATGCTCCCGATGCACCCGCGCGTGCGCTGGCGGACGCGGGAACTTCGCGTGCGACGGCGTTCGTCTATGGAACGCTCCCCTGCGTCAAGCCGCAGTTCATGGCCTACGTCCTGTACCGATGGGAGACGAACATCCGCATGGCTGCAATTCTCGGCTTTGTCGGCGCGGGTGGTCTCGGCCAGATGCTGTACTACGAGCTTTCGCTGTTCCATTTGCCACGGGCCTTCACCGTGATCGCCGCAATGCTCGTGCTCGCGGCTTTCGTCGATACGGCCAGCGCCGTCTTGCGCCGCGGGAGCGTTCTCGCGCACTAAAAGCGCGCCGAGGCACGCTCTCCATACGCCTCATCGTTGGTCGTTCGACCGACTGCCAGCACCCGCTGTCCGCGTCCATCCTTGTCATGACTGGCGAACCCGCTGAGGCACTGCTTCGGTTGCGGCGCTCACCAGCGCGACCTTCTCCGACAGTTTACTTTCATATCGTGACAGGATACTATGCACCTACCTGAACACTCTCTCGAACTTCTTCTGGATTACGACGGACGCAAACATGTTTTGGCGAAGGGATACTTTCTGAGGTTCGAGGTGAGACAGATCGAAAAGTCGAAGCGCGTCCCGCACGGCCTTTCGTATTCGTTCACCTTGCATGGCCCGGACTGCAAGCGGCTACTGGGGTTCGACAATGCGCATGCCGTTCGTGCCCGAGGCAATCATTTTCTTGCGCGCCCCATAGCGGCGGACCATTGGCACCGAACCCATGACGACAAGGGGCGCCCATACCACTTCGAATCAGCCGAAAAGCTTCTCGTTGATTTTTTCACCGCAGTCGAGAGAAGGCTCGATGAGCTGGGCGTTCCATGGGAAGCGAAAGCGGACAACTAACTAGACGGAGCAAATCATGGCGAAAATTCAAACCCTCGGATCGTTGAAAAAAGAAATGCTTGCCGTTGCGCGAAAAAAGCGCAAGGCACCGGCTGACGCCAACGAGACATCCTTCGAATCGGCTGAGGCCATCGTCCGCTTGCTCACGCCGGAGAATCGGCATCTGCTCTCATTGATCGAAACGCATCGCCCGGAGTCCGTCGCAGAGCTTGCAAACCTGGCAGGGCGCGCCGAACCCAACGTGAGCCGTACGCTTGGAAAAATGGCAGCCACGGGTTTCGTGAAATTGATCGAAGGCGCTGGCAGGGCCAAACGGCCTGCGCTTTTGGCTCGCGAGGTCACCATCAAGATCAACATTCTCGAATCGCGGGACGTCATTGCGTTTGCGTGAGCCTCGTTCGATATTCAGCGATACGACCCTCGTTAGCCATTCGGCCGACTGCCCAAACCCTTCGTCGCGGTACACTCTCGCCCTGTACTCGCAAGCACGAAAAACACTGAAATGGGCAATTCAACCGAAGCACCCGGCGCCCCTGACGTAGCCGCGCATACCCCGATGATGAAGCAGTACCTCAGCATCAAAGCGGAGCACCCCGGCACGCTCGTTTTCTATCGGATGGGCGACTTTTACGAACTGTTCTACGATGACGCCGAAAAAGCCGCGCGCCTGCTCGATCTGACGCTCACGCAGCGCGGCGCGTCAGCCGGCAATCCAATCAAGATGGCCGGCGTGCCGCATCACGCCGTCGAGCAATACCTCGCGAAGCTGGTCAAGCTCGGCGAGTCGGTCGCGATCTGCGAACAGATCGGCGATCCCGCTACATCGAAGGGCCCCGTCGAACGCAAGGTGGTGCGCGTCGTAACTCCGGGTACGCTGACCGACGCAGCGCTGCTCGCCGACAAAAGCGACGCCTATCTGCTCGCGATGAGCGCGGCGCATAACAAACGCGGCATCGTCACCGGCATCGGCCTCGCCTGGCTCAATCTCGCAAGCGGCGCACTGCGGCTCGCGGAGGTGGTGCCGGACCAGCTCGGCGCAGCACTCGAACGCATCCGTCCTGCCGAGATTCTCGCCGCCGATACGCCCGCCGCACTGCTCCCGGCCGCACTCCCAGGCACCGTCACCCGCGTGCCCGCATGGCATTTCGATATCGCATCGGGCAAACAGCGGCTTTGCGATCAACTGAATGTAGCGAGCCTCGACGGTTTCAGTGCGGAATCGCTGACGGCCGCATGCGGTGCGGCCGGTGCCCTGCTGCTTTACGCATCGGCGACACAAGGGCAACAACTGCGTCACGTCCGCAGTCTCCGAGTCGAGTACGAATCCGAATACATCGGCCTCGATCCCGCGACACGACGCAATCTCGAGCTGACAGAGACGCTGCGCGGCGGCGAATCCCCGACGCTCTGCTCGTTGCTCGACACCTGCTGCACGACAATGGGCAGCCGCCTGCTGCGTCACTGGCTCCATCACCCACCGCGCGACGCAGCGTCGGCGCGCGAGCGGCATGGCGCGATCGGCGCCCTCATCGATGCGCCCGTCCATGCAAGTCTCGATGCGCTCAGAACGGCATTGCGACACATTGCCGACGTCGAGCGCATTACAGGTCGTCTCGCATTGCTATCTGCGCGCCCGCGTGACTTGTCGAGCTTGCGCGATACGTTCGCCGCGCTGCCTGCATTGCGCGAGCAAGTGGCGACTACCGCGGCGGGCTCCATCGCGCTCGAACGCATAGCGGCAGCGCTGGAGCCGCCGCGCGAGTGCGGCGAGCTGCTCGAGCGCGCCATCGCGCAAGAACCGGCGGCGATGGTGCGCGATGGCGGCGTCATCGCACGGGGCTACGACGCCGAACTCGATGAACTGCGCGATATCTCCGAAAACTGCGGGCAATTCCTCATCGATCTCGAAGCGCGCGAACGTACCCGCACGGGCATCGCCAATCTGCGCGTCGAATACAACAAGGTGCACGGCTTCTACATCGAGGTAACGCGAGGGCAAACCGACAAAGTCCCCGACGACTACCGTCGCCGTCAAACGCTCAAGAACGCGGAGCGCTACATTACGCCCGAGCTCAAGACGTTCGAAGACAAAGCGCTATCGGCGCAGGAACGCGCGCTGGCCCGCGAGCGTGCGCTCTATGATGCTGTGCTTCAGGCGCTGTTGCCCTTCATCGGCGAATGCCAGCGTGTCGCATCGGCGCTTGCCGAACTCGACTTGCTGGCGGCTTTCGCGGAACGCGCGCAAGCGCTCGACTGGGTCGCGCCCACGTTCACTTCGGAAATCGGCATCGACATCGAGCAGGGACGACATCCCGTCGTCGAAGCTCAGGTCGAGCAGTTCGTCGCGAACGACTGCCGTTTGAGCGCAGAGCGCAAACTGCTGCTGATCACCGGCCCCAACATGGGCGGTAAGTCCACGTTCATGCGCCAAACGGCGCTCATCGCGCTGCTCGCGTATGTCGGCAGTTACGTACCGGCCCGCCGCGCCACGTTCGGGCCTATCGATCGAATCTTCACGCGCATCGGCGCAGCGGACGATCTGGCGGGCGGCCGCTCGACATTCATGGTGGAGATGACGGAGGCCGCCGCGATTCTCAACGACGCCACGCCGGCCAGCCTCGTATTGATGGACGAAATCGGCCGCGGGACGTCGACATTCGACGGCCTCGCACTCGCCTGGGCGATCGCGCGGCATCTGCTCGCGCACAACGGCTGCCAGACGCTTTTCGCCACGCACTACTTCGAACTCACACAACTACCGGCCGAATTTCCACAAGCCGCGAACGTCCATTTGTCCGCCGTCGAACATGGGCATGGCATCGTGTTTCTTCACGCCGTCGAAGAAGGCCCCGCGAGTCAGAGTTATGGACTCCAGGTTGCACAGCTCGCGGGGGTGCCCACTGCCGTCATACGCGCCGCGCGCAAGCATCTTGCTCACCTCGAGCAGCAATCAGTCGGTTACGCAACACCTCAGCTCGACTTGTTCGCTGCGGCGCCGCTCGTTGAAGACGCATTCGATGAACGCGAGCACGAACCGGGGCACGACGCGCCACCGGATCCCGTCATCGAACGCCTTCGCGGCATCGACCCGAACGAGCTGAAACCGCGCGACGCGCTCGATCTCATCTACGAGCTGCACGAACAGGCCAATGCGGCGCGAAACGACAAGCATTGAGGTCGATCGGCCGCAGCAGCGCGGCGCACGACGTGCGACAGCCCTCTGGCTTGCCGCGCTGCTCGCGCTCGAGTGCGTGCAGCCGGCGGTCGCGGCCAAACCGCATTTTGCGTTCTCGGTCATTGCGGGGACGATGCGAACGAGTGCCGACGAGGCACCCACGCAGCGGCTCCTTCAAGCGATCGGACTCGAGCGGAACACTGCTTTCGTCATCTATGACGGCAACCTGAAAGGTCCAGCGGAGGCCTGCGCCGACAGCGTGTATGCACAGCGTCAGCAGGTCCTGGCAACCTCGCCTATCCCGCTCGTGGTCGTGCCAGGGCAATACGACTGGGCGGAATGCGGCAGCGCAAGCGGCGGCGGCTACGACGTCGCGGAGCGACTCGACTTTTTGCGCCAAACGATCTATGCGGACAATACATCGCTCGGCCAATCGCCCATCGCCCTGAAACGCGAAAGCGACGTCGCACGATTTCATTCGTATCGCGAAAACGTCCGTTGGCAGATAGACGACACGGTATTCGTGGGCCTGAACGTCGTCGGTGGCAACAATCACTATCTGAGCGGCGGTGGCCGCAATGGCGAATACGACGATCGTGCGATCGCTTCCGCGTTCTGGTTGGAACACGCTGCTGAATACGCGCGTCGCCGAAACGCGCATGCGCTCGTCATATTCCTCGAAGCGGACCCCGACTTCGCGCGTTATGAACACGCCGAGCGTTTCTCATGGCTCCGCCTGGGCCGCACGCGCAAGCGCGACGGATACCTCGAATTCAAACGTTCCTTGGTAAAGGCGGCTCAGATCTATCGAGGGCCGGTCATCGTGATTCACGACGACACGGCTGCCCAACCTCGCGGCTTTGCCATCGATCAACCGCTCTTTGACGACAAGGGTTCGCGCATGCCGAACGTCACGCGCATCGCCATTGCGCTGCGCGAGAGAACGAGGCAATGGGTTCGAGTGGATGTGAACTTCGGCAAGGCGCCGCCGTTCGAGGTCATCGTGCGCCGTATTCCGGCGCAGATGCAAGAAACGCCTGCGATGCCGCCACGTATCGTCTCTCCGCCAGCCCCTCCCGGTGCTTCGGAACTCCTCCCGGCACCTCCGGCCACGCTGCCCACCATGCCGAACGCGCCAGACTCCGAACCGCCGCTGCTGGAGGAAGCGCCAGCCGCTCCCCATGCAGGCAGTGCGAGCGGCAGTACGGATAGAAGGATGCCGCCGGTTCAAGAACCCGCGGCGCCGATGCGGGGCGGCCCCGGTTCAGTGCAAGGTGGGAGCTGAGCCCGGTTCGTCTTCGTCGTCGTCCTCATCGAGGACTTCAATGCCATCGGCACCGTGCACATGGGCGTGCTCGATTTCATCGGCAGTCGCCTCGCGAACTTCCTTGACCGTCAACGCAAAGCGTAATGCCATGCCCGCAAGAGGATGATTGCCATCCAGTACGACCTTGTCTTCGGCCAGGTCCGTCACGGTATAAATCAGTGTGTCGATGTCGTCGTCGCCATCTTCCGGCGTGCCCTCGAACTGCATGCCGACTTCGAGCGGCTCCGGAAAGCGATTGCGCGGCTCGATCTTCACGAGCTCAGGATCATATTCGCCGAACGCGTCCTGCGGCTCGAGCTGGATCTGCGTCTGGTAGCCCGGCTCTTGCCCGTCGAGCTCTTCCTCGATCTTGGGGAACGTGCCATCATACCCGCCGTGCAGATAGATCATCGGCTCGTCGCTTTCCTCGATCAGATTGCCTTGCGTATCCGACAGCTTATAGGCGACCGAGACGACAGTGTTCTTCGCGATTTTCATTCGGAATCTCCAAAATACGGTCTCATTATACGATGCCCAAGCGGCCCCTTGACCACATACCGACCTCAGCTCGATCCGCCACTTCAACCGCTTCCGCCGTTTTACCGCCTCCGCCGGACTTGCCGACACCGTTGCTCGCCAATTTGACGCCGTCCGAATTCATGCGTCGGTACTGGCAGAAAAAACCATTGCTGATCCGTCAGGCCGTGCCCGGCATCGTGCCGCCGCTGGCGCGGGACGATCTGTTCGCGCTGGCGGCGAGCGACGACGTGGAAGCGCGGCTCATTACGCATTCCCGGGGGGCGTGGCACCTTGCCCACGGTCCTTTCGAGCCTGAAGATATTCCAAGCGTCCGACGCCGTGAATGGACTCTGCTTGTGCAAGGCGTCGATTTGCACGACGACCGCGCGCGCGCTTTGCTCGATAGATTCCGCTTCGCCCCGGACGCCCGGCTCGATGACCTCATGATCTCGTACGCCACCGATGGCGGCGGCGTGGGTCCGCATTTCGATTCTTATGATGTATTTTTGCTTCAGGTACATGGCAAACGGCGCTGGCGCATTTCCAGCCAAAAAGATCTTTCGCTGAAAGAGGGATTGCCGCTGAAAGTGCTACAGCACTTCGAAGCCGAGCACGAATGGGTGCTGGAACCCGGGGACATGCTGTATCTGCCGCCCCACATCGCGCATGACGGTGTTGCCGTGGGCGAATGCATGACCTGTTCGATCGGCTTTCGCTCGCCTTCGGCACGCGAGGTGATCGGCCAATTTCTCTATCATTTGGCCGAACGGGGCGGCATGGCCCGGCAAGCACGCGAAGATGAACGCTATCGCGATCCCGGGCAAGCGGCCGTCAGCCATCCGGCTCGCCTGCCGGACTCGCTGATCGACCAGATCGGCGCAATCCTTGCTCGCATACGCTGGAGCGAGCGCGACATCGTTTCGTTCCTCGGCAGCTATCTGAGCGAACCGAAGGCCAACGTGGTCTTCGATGCGCCCGAGCGGCCGGCAAATGAATCGTCGTTCGTGAAACAGGCGCTTCGCCATGGAGTCCGTCTCGACAAAAAGACCGCCCTCCTCTATGGAGACCGCAGCTACTTTCTCAACGGGGAGGAGGAACGCTTGCCGCGGAGCAAAAAATGGCTGCTGGAACTCGCCGATACTCGGCGTCTGGAGGCGAAACGGTTTGTAACACTATCTGCCGATTCGTCGATGACAGCCCTGTTGCACGAGTGGTATCTTGCCGGCTGGGTACGGATCGGCGCATCCGCTTGAGGTAATCGTCCCTATTGTTCAAAAAGCTGGAATTTTGTATGAGAAAGACAACGTATTGACCCTGGTTTGTCGACGGTCCGTACGAAAGTGCATATAATTTCCGCCCAAGCCGTGGGGAAGATTCACGCTCTGCTGTGCGTCCCACCAGCGGCCCAGGTTGGTGTTGGAGCACATTACCGGTATTATTTCGCGCTGTTGCTTACCTTTAACCATAAAAGGACGTGATCATGAAGAAATCCCTCCTCGTAGCATCCCTGTTGGCTGCCATGGCTTTGGCCGCATGCAACAAGAGCAGCGATCAAGCTGCTGCGCCGGCTAGCGACGCCGCTGCTGCTTCGGCTCCCGCCGCTGCCGCTGCTTCGGAGTCCGCTGCTTCGAGCGCTGGTGCTGCTGCGAGCGACGCTGCTGCCGCTTCGGGTGCTGCTGCCGCTGCTTCGGACGCTGCCGCTTCGGCTGCCGCTCCGGCTTCGGGCGCAAGCCAGTAAGCTGTCAAAGCTGCAAGGCAAGAAAAAACCGGCCCTCGAGCCGGTTTTTTCTTGCCTGTACCATCGCCCCTGCCGACATCGCCCCTCTATCGGGCGCCCTCCAGCGTCAGCCACGCGAAACCGTCATCCTGCGACGCCACCATCACCTCATGAACAGCAGCGCCAAGCACAGTCGCCAGCGCAGCCCGAGCCAGCTCGGGTAGGTTGTTTTGCTGGCTCAAGTGTGCCGCAACGATATGCTTGAGTCTGGAGCGCCGCAACGAAGCAAGAATCGCCGCCGCGGCATCGTTGCTGAGATGGCCGTGATTTCCCCCGATTCGCGCCTTCAGCGATGCTGGATAGCGGCTCGTTGCAAGCATATCGATATCGTGATTGCATTCGAGCACAAGCGCATCGCAGTCGTGGAGCATCGTCGTGATATGTGGCGTCGATGTACCGACATCGGTCAGCACACCCAATCGATGCAAACCATCGCCAAAAACGAACTGCAGGGGCTCACGCGCGTCGTGAGGGACCGTGTAAGGGCATACTTGCAGATCGCCGATAGCCGCCGTCTCGTCGCCCCATAAGACGTGCAGATCGATGCCCGGGGCCACGTCCGCACCCACGGCGCGCGCCGTACCCCAGCTCATATATAGCGGGACATTCCACTTGCGTGCGACCGTCAGCGCGCTGCCGATGTGATCGCTATGCTCGTGCGTCACGAGAATGGCATCGAGCTGCTCGATGCCGCATCCGAGGCGCGCAAGGCGCCGCTCGAGTTCCTTCGCGGAAAATCCACAGTCCAGTAGTACGCGCGTTGCCGTCGTACCGCTCGCCGCTTCGACGACAAGCGCATTTCCTTCACTTCCGCTGCCGAGACTGGCAAAACGCATGAACGAGGTGCCGTCAGTTCAGTTGGGCGTGCAGCAGCGACAGAATCTTCTTCGCTTCGGACGAGGTGTCGATCTGGCCGTTTGCATCGACAATGGCAACCTGCGTCTGGCCCTCCCCCTTCTGGCGAACGTTGACGAGGAACGACTGCCCCGGCGTGGCAGCGACCGGTTTGCGATAGAAAAGCTTGCCGAAGAGACCGTCGCGCTTGAGCTCGGCCATCGAATCGGCATAGCGCACGTAATAAAGGCCTTTGGCGCGATCACGGTTGTCGACCGTGAAATTCGTCCTGTCGAGCGCCAGCCCTACCCTGAGCCAAGCCCGATCGAAAGATTCCTGGAGGTCGAGCGTCGTCTCGGCGCCCGCCATGTCGATCGTGGCAGGCGACGTGCCGGGACGCGCGTTCGCCAGCAGCTCCTTCGATTGCGCATCGGTCAGGCCGAATTTCTGCATCAGCTTCGACAGGAACACGGCTTCGAGCACCGGATTGCGCGGACGCTCGACCCAGCGCGACGAATCCTTGTCCTGACCGGTCAACACTTCTTCGAGCGCGCTATGCGTAATCGAAATATCGGTCGCGCCGTTCGGGCCGCGCTCGACGAGCGTGCGGAATCGGTCGCGCGTACCCGACGAGTAGGCGAAATCGATCACGCGGCCAATCGTGCGGCGGAACCAGTCGTCCGGAATGTTCGCGCGATTTTCCGCCCAGTCGGTCATCATGATGCCCGTGGCCGGCGCATTGGTTTTCAACGCGAAGCCATTGTCCTGCCAGAACTCCTGCAACTGCGGCCAGAGTTGGTCGGGCGAGCGGCCGTCGACAACGAGCCAGCGACGGTCGCCATCGCGTTCGATATGCATACCGTACGGGTCTAGCGCGCTCGGCACACCTTCGGTCGCATTGCCCGCGGCCGTGCGATTGCGCTCCGTTGCGCCGCCGAGCGCGGCGTTCGACGGCGGAGCCGTATATTGCGTCGGCGCCGTGCTGGCTGTCAGATCGCTTGGTACGGTAAGCGGCGGGGCCGACCGCGTGGCTTTGTAATCGACTTTATCGGACGAGAACCATTCGTTGAGTGTGTCGCAGCCGGCAAGCGATCCAAGCGCGAGCACGAGCGCCGCCGTACGCACGGCATGAGTGAAAAAAGCAGAACGTTTCATGGAACCCTTCGTGATGCGAACGCGTGCCTGCAACGATGCTGGAGCGCGAGTCGAGAACGACCTCGGTTAATGAATGACAGCAGCCGGCGCGCCGTTGCGTGCGCGCATGGACATATCGGTACCGCCTTTATCGCAGCACACCTGCCTCGCGCAACGCGTCGCGCACGGCGCCGCGGCAGCGCTCGTCGAGACGTGTCAGCGGCAAGCGGATACCGCCTTGCATCCGGCCCATTTCCTCGAGCGCCCATTTCACCGGGATCGGATTCGATTCGATGAAAAGTGTCTTGTGCAGCGAGAGCAGACGGAGATGGATTTCACGGGCAGTCTTGGCATCGGCCGCGAGCGCCGCTTTGCAGAGCTCGCTCATCGCGCGCGGGGCAACATTGGCCGTTACCGAAATGTTCCCATGGCCCCCGAGCAGCATCAGCGCGATTGCCGTTGGATCGTCCCCGCTATAGATGCCGAAATGGGCGGGCGCGGCCTTGATCAGATGCGCCGCGCGATCGATATTGCCGGTTGCATCCTTTACGCCGATGATGCCGGGCACCTGCGCCAAGCGCAGGATGGTCTCGTTCGACATGTCGGCAACCGTACGGCCCGGCACGTTGTAGAGAATGACAGGCAGATCGACCGTCTCGGCGATTTTCGCGAAATGGCGGTAAATGCCCTCTTGCGTCGGCTTGTTGTAGTAAGGAACGACTTGCAGCGTGGCGTCAGCGCCGACGGCTTTCGCCCGTTCGGTCAGCTCGATCGCCTCCGACGTCGAATTACCGCCAGCGCCGGCAATGATCGGAATACGGCCGGCCGCATGCCCGACGGCCGTTTCGATCATGAGCACGTGCTCTTCGACCGACAACGTGGCCGATTCCCCACTCGTGCCCACGACGACGAGCCCGTTGGTGCCTTCATCGATATGCCAGTCGATCAGCTTGCGAAACGCCGCCAGATCGAGGCTGCCGTCTTCGAGCATCGGCGTGACGATTGCGGGAATGCTGCCGCGAATCCGGACGCCGTCCCGGGTGCTGCTGGATGTGCCGTTAGCCATGAAACGCCATGAATTCCATTCCGAAAGCGCGATTGTAGCGGATTAGCCGCTCAAATCGTAACGCGGCAGACCCGAGGTCCCGCCCGGCCTATGGACCGCATCGCGCGCATCGTCGGCCTCGCGCACCGCGCAAATGCGCTGGACGAACGCAGGCCGCGGCGATGCGGTGTAACCGTCCTCGAACGCGACGACCCGTAACGTGCCCCGTACGGCATCGAGCAATTCGCCCGGCGCGAGCAGAAACGCCGGATTCGACGGCTTACCGACCGTTTCATTGCCGCGCGCGAACGTTTCGTACAACAAAAAACCGCCGGGGGCGACGGACGCTACAAGACGCGGTAACAGCGGCCGATGCAGGTAATTCGTGACGACGACGGCTGCAAACCGTGCCGCATCGGGAAGCGGCCACGGGCTGCCGTCTTCGAGATCGGCCGCAACGGGCTCGACCCCTTCGATCTGCGCCAGCGCCGCAAGCGCGGCAGGATCGCGCTCCAGTGCGACCACGCGCTGCCCGCGCGCGGCGAACCAGCGCGCATGACGACCGCTGCCCGCCGCGACATCGAGCACCGTCGCGCCCGGCACAAGGAAGTGGGACCAGCGGACGATCCAGTTGGATACGTCCGGCGCTGCGGCATGCCCGCCGGTCATCGCAATCATGCCCCCTCTCTATCGCGCCAGCATGGCGTACCGCCGCCCGATCAGGAGTACGAGAGGCCCATGGCCTCGCGTACATCGCGCATCGTCTCCGTGGCGAACTTGCGCGCCTTGTCGCAGCCGTCGGCCACGATGGCCCGCAAAAGCGTCGGGTCGTCCATATACTTTTGCGCGCGCTCGAGCATCGGCTGCTGTTCGCGCAAGATACCTTCGATGACGGGCTGCTTGCATTCGAGACAACCGATGCCGGCCGAGCGGCAGCCCTTTTGCACCCACTGGTGGGTGGTCTCGTCGCTATAGACCTGATGCAGCTGCCACACAGGGCACTTATCGGGGTCGCCCGGATCGGTGCGGCGCACGCGCGCCGGATCGGTCGGCATCGTGCGAACTTTCTTGGCGATGGTATCCGCGTCTTCGCGCAAGCCGATCGTGTTGCCGTAAGACTTCGACATTTTCTGTCCGTCGAGCCCCGGCATCCGCGAGGCCTTCGTCAGCAGTACCTGCGGTTCGACGAGAATGATCTTGCGCGCGCCTTCGAGATAGCCGAAGAGGCGCTCGCGATCGCTCATCGAAAGCGTTTGCGACTCCTGCAGCAGCGCACGCGCCTGCTCGAGCGCCTCGTCGTTGCCCTCTTGCTGATAAGCGCTGCGCAGTTCACGGTAGAGCTTCGCACGCTTGCCACCCAACTTCTTGGCCGCCTCGAGCGCCTTTTCCTCGAAATCGGGCTCGCGCCCGTAGAGATGATTGAAACGCCGCGCGATCTCGCGCGTCATCTCGACGTGCGGCACCTGGTCTTCGCCAACCGGCACGAGCGAGGCGCGATAAAGCAGGATGTCGGCCGCCATCAACACGGGGTAACCGAGAAAACCGTAAGTCGAGAGATCCTTGTCCTTCAGCTTCTCGATCTGCTCCTTGTAAGTCGGCACGCGTTCAAGCCAGCCGAGCGGCGCGCTCATGCCGAGCAGCAGCGAAAGCTCCGCGTGCTCGGGCACACGGCTTTGGATGAACAGCGTCGCCTGCGAGGGATCGATTCCCGACGCGAGCCAATCGATCAGCACTTCCCAAACGTTGTTTTCGATGACTTCCGGTGTCTCGTAGTGCGTGGTCAGCGCGTGCCAGTCGACCACGCAGAAAAAGCACGGGTACTCGGACTGAAGGCGCACCCAGTTCTTCAGCACGCCATGGTAGTGGCCGAGGTGAAGCGAGCCGGTGGGTCGCATGCCGGAGAAAATGCGGTCTGGAAACATGGTCTTAATTGAAGAGCGAGACAAAGGGAGTCAGGATGGCCGTCAAGGCATCGTAACCGAGCGACATGAGCGGCCGCAGCCAGAACCTCGTCAGCACGCCCGTCAGCACGAGCGCCATCACGATGAAAAAGCCGTACGGCTCGAGACGCGCCAAGCCGATCGCCTGCCGCGGAGGCAGCAGCGCCATGACGACGCGTCCGCCGTCGAGCGGCGGCAACGGAAACAAATTGATGATGCCAAGTACGAGATTCACGCTTACGCCGGCGCCGGCCATGCGCGAGAAAAATGGCTCGTCGACGGACAACAACGACAACCCGACGCCGATAAAGCCCCAGAGCAACGCCTGCGCAAAGTTGCAGACCGGACCGGCGAGCGCCACCCACAGGCTTCCCCAGCGCGGGTTGCGAAGATTGCTGAAGGCCACCGGCACCGGCTTCGCGTAGCCGAACATGAACGCGCCGCCCGTCGCGAAATAAAGCAGCAGCGGAATGGCGATCGTACCCAGTGGATCGATATGGCGCATCGGATTGAACGACACCCGCCCCATCATATAGGCCGTATTGTCGCCAAGCAGCCGGGCCACATAGCCATGCGCGGCCTCGTGCAGCGTAATCGCGAAGATCACGGGCAGCGCATAGACCGCTATCGTTTGTATCAGGGAGGCATCCATATCGGGCTTATTGTAACAAGGGGGCCGGACCGTTTCGGTCGAAGGCGGGTCTCGCTCGCGAGCGTGCCGGGTTTCACTGCTCCATGACGCTCAGTCCGAACGGTTCGAGCGCACCGCGCCCCGCGCGCACGAGTAGCGGCTCGTCGCCCGTCAGATCCACCACGGTGGACGGTTCGCGCGGGCAGGCACCACCGTCGATCACGAGATCGATCTGCTTTTCGAGACGCGTGCGAATCGCTTCCGGATCGTTCAAGGGATCGGTATCCGGCGGCAGGATCAGCGTCGTGGCGATGAGCGGCTCGCCAAGCGCCTCGAGCAGTGCGAGCGTGATGGCGTGGTCCGGCACGCGCAGCCCGATCGTCTTGCGCGAAGGATGCGAGAGCCGCCGTGGCACCTCCTTCGTTGCCTGCAGGATGAATACATACGGCCCCGGTGTCACCGACTTGATCAGGCGGAACTGTCGGTTATCGACCATGGCGAAGTTCGCGAGCTCCGACAGATCGCGCACGAGCAACGACAAATGCTGCCGCTCGTCGAGCCCGCGAACGCGGCGCAAACGCGTCACGGCATCCTTGTCGTCGAGACGGCACGCGAGCGCGTAACTCGAATCGGTTGGCAGCGCGATCACGCCGCCGTCTTTCACGATCTGGACGGCCTGCGCAATCAGGCGGGGCTGCGGGTTATCGGGGTGTATCCGGAAGTATTGGGACATGAAGGAAGTGTGCGTTCAGCGACGCGCCGCGCAAGCATGGCATCGGATGCCGTGCGGCCGGTTCTCGCGGGAGACAGCACTCGTCGCGGCGTGCATCAGAGCAGGCGATCCCAGACGGGCGTCAGATCGGGCGGCAGCGGCGGCAGCGCGCCGAGCTCGACGCGGCCTTCGCCCGGCGCATGAAAATCCGAACCGCGCGACGCCTCGAATCCGAAACGGCGCGCGACATCCGCATATTCGCGGTACTGATCGGGCGTATGGCTGCCCGTGACCACCTCGATGGCGCGTCCGCCCAGGTCGGCGAATGCGCCGAAAAGCGCGTCGAATTCGAGCGGCGTATAGCGATAGCGTCCCGGATGTGCAATGACCGCAACGCCGCCGGCCGCCCCGATCCAGGCCACGGCGTTCTCGAGCGTCGCCCAACGGTGGGGGACATAACCCGGCTTGCCTTCGCCGAGAAAACGGTCGAACACATCGGCTGTGGACGCGGCAAATCCCTTTTCCACGAGAAACCGCGCGAAATGGGTGCGTGAAATCAGATCGGGATTCGATACGAACTGCAACGCGCCTTCGAAGGCGCCGGCGATGCCGACTGCATCGAGTGCCGCCGCGATGGCCTGAGCCCGCGCTGTGCGCCCGCCGCGCGTCGCACGCAGCCCTTCGACCAGCGTTGGACATGCCGGATCGACGCCGAGCCCGACGACATGCAGCGTACGAGCGGCCCAGGTTACGGAGATTTCGACACCCGGCAAGTAGCGCATGCCCAGCGCCTCGGCCGCGGTGCGGGCCTCGAGCTGCCCGCCCAGCTCGTCGTGATCGGTCAACGACCAGACCGTCACCCCCCCCGCGTGCGCGCGGCGCGCGACATCCGCGGGCGGGAGTAACCCGTCGGACACGTTGGAATGGCAATGCAGATCGGCGTTCATGCTGTGAGCGGAGGGAACATCTGAAGCATTTTACTGCAATGCGGCGTTCCGCTTGGGCCGCTCACACGCGGCTCGGACATGCTGGCCAGCCGCTCAGGCACAAAACGCCTCGATCAAGGCTGCGATCTGCTCCGGTTGATCGTGATGAACCATATGCCCGGCGTCTTCGATCAGCTTTTCGCGCCAGTCGTGAAAGGCAGTGAAACGCGCCTTGAACTCGTCGAGCGGGATGGCGCCAGCCAGCATCGAAAGCGTTGGCGAGCCGATCGCCTCGACATGCAGGACTTTCGCTGTGACCTTCGCCCATACCTCCATCACTTCATCGAGCCGATAAAGCAGCGGGCCATGCAGCTTGTGTGCCGGATCGGCCAGTAGCGCATAGCGACCGTCGGCGCCCTCCTTCGCCCAGTGCCGCGCCAAAAAGCGCGCTCGCTCGGGCGCGAGGCGCGGGTTTGTCTTCGTCAAACGCGCGGCGACATCGTCGAGCGTCGCATAGGTCTTGAGCGTCGGCGGTGCGCGCAGGTCGTCGAGCCAGGCGGCGATCCGGTGCGGTGCCTGTGCTGCTTTCGCGGGCGCCAGGCCGAACCCTTCGAGATCGACGACGCGTCGTACCCGCTCGGGCCGCACGCCCGCGTAGAGACACGCCAGGTTCGCTCCCATGCTGTGTCCCACGAGATTGACCTGTCCGCTTGGCGCATAGTGGTCGAGCAAGGCTTCGAGGTCGGCCAGATATTCGTGGAACCAATAATGCCCGCCTCCGCGCTCGGCCACCGGCCAATCCGACAGGCCAAAGCCGCGTGCATCGGGCGCAATCGCCTGCCAATCGCCGCCGAGCGCATCGACGACGAACTGGAAAGACGCGGCAACGTCCATCCAGCCATGCAGCATAAAAAGCGTCGGAGCGTCGGGATGGCCCCAACGGCGCACGTGCAAACGAACGCCGCGAACGGTCAGGTAGTCGGATTGCGGAGTATTCATGAACGGGCGCCCGAAAAACGAATGGTCGTTCGATTATATCGGGAGAAACGTTTTCCCTGCACGGGAGGAATGTGCGCGCCAAACTGCGCTCGTTCGAACGTCGTTTTATCGGCCGCGTGAGGCGCTGTTTTGAACGCCCTCACCGCCATTCAACTGCGAAAGCTCGAACTCATCGAATCCGGCATCGCGCCGCGCCTCGAAGTTGAACGGACCACGCAAACGCGGCGCACGATATTGTTCGGCCAACTGTTGGTACGTGGGATGGGGATCGAGCCCGCGCGCGTCGCACAGGTAACGAAACCACCGGTTGCCGATGCGGACATGACCGATTTCGTCGCGCAAGATGACATCGAGGATGGCGGCCGAATCGAGATCCCCTGCCTGCATGAGGCGCGCGCGGATCGGCGGCGACGCATCGAGCCCCCGCGCCTCGAGTGTGCGCGGCACCAGCGCCATCCGCGCGAGCACATCTTCGCGCGTGCGCTCGCACATGTCCCATAGCCCGTTGTGCGCGGGAAAGTCGCCATACGCGTGTCCGAACTGCGCAAGCCGCTCAGCGAGCAGCGTGAAGTGATGCGCCTCTTCAGCGGCAACTTGCAGCCAGTCGCCGTAAAACGCTTCGGGCATCTCTCCAAAACGCCAGACGGCGTCGAGCGCGAGGTTGATCGCATTGAATTCGATGTGCGCGAGCGCATGCAGCAGAACCGCACGCCCCTCTTGCGACTGCATGCCACGGTGCGAGAGCAGGCGCGGCTCTACGAGCACCGGCGCGCTTGGCCGGCCCGGCAAGCCGGCCGGCTCCGCAAGGACCGCCCGCGACAGGCAACGCAGCTCGCGCGCCACCCAGCGCGCATGCAGCCGCTGCGCGCGGGCGGCCTTGGCCGACGGCTCGCATTCGAGCAGAAGGGAAAGCGCGAGCTGACGAATATCGTCGTCGCGACGGATTTCCTCGCTTTCGGGAGAACGCATTGCGCAGGCTGGACCCATCGATAAAAAGCCGAGCTGCCGCAGCGGCGGCACACGGGAGCAAACGCCGCCGCAACAGGCGGGACCGTTTACAATACGCGATTCGGCATCGCGCGCTCCGGGGGAACGCACGGAACGCATCGACTGCATTGACAAGGGCGGCCATTTTACCCGGTGCGAAGCACCGCCCGTCGCTCCGACACATAGCTTCGCACGGGAGACATTCACTGTGGCGATGTACAAGCTGGGCGAGCACGCCCCGACCATTCACGAAAGCGTATTCGTCGCCGACACGGCCACCATCATCGGCCGTGTGACGCTCGAAGAAAATGCCAGCGTCTGGTTCGGCGCCTCGCTGCGGGCCGACAACGAGCCGATTCAAGTCGGCGCCGGCACCAACATTCAGGAAGGCGCGGTGCTCCATACCGATCCGGGCTACCCGCTCGTCATCGGCACGAATGCGACGGTCGGACATCAGGCGATGCTGCACGGCTGTACGGTTCAGGACGGCGCCCTGATCGGTATTCAAGCGGTGGTCTTGAATGGCGCGGTGATCGGCCGCAACTGTCTGGTCGGAGCCGGCGCCGTGGTCACCGAAGGCAAGGTGTTTCCAGAGCGCACGCTGATTCTCGGTGCGCCTGCCAAAGCCGTCCGGGAACTCACTGACGAAGAGCTCGCCCGCCTCGCGCAAAACGCCCAGGGCTATATCGAGCGCAGAGCGCTGTACAAGGAACAGCTCGTGCGCATTGGCTGATGTGGCGCCGGCAAGGCAAGGCCCAAGCCGATATCGACGATCGAAGGAATCTGCTGTGGAAGATCATTTGCAAAAATTCATGTTCAGCACGGCGCCGGTGCGCGGCGAGATCGTCTCGCTGCACAACACCTGGCAGGAGGTGCTGACGCGCCGTCAGTATCCTGCTCCGGTGCGCGACATCCTTGGCGAGATGATGGCCGCGTGCGCGCTGCTGTCGGCGAACTTGAAGTTCGACGGCACGCTGATCATGCAGATCTTCGGCGACGGTCCGATCAAGATGCTCGTCGTCCAATGCAGCTCGTCGCTCGCCATGCGCGCGACGGCCAAGTTTTCGACGGACCTCGAAGCCGAAGCCGCCAAGGGAACACAGATTCCTTTCGCCGAGCTGCTCAACGCCAGCGGTCACGGGCGCTGCGTCATTACGCTCGATCCGCAAGACCGCCGCCCAGGGCGGGAGCCTTATCAAGGCATCGTTCCATTGAATGGCGAAGCGGGCCCCTTGCAATCGATGGCCGAGGTGCTCGAGCACTATATGCGCCACTCCGAACAGCTCGACACGCGCCTGTGGCTTGCCGCGAACGAGAATCGGGCCGTAGGCATGCTGCTTCAGAAACTGCCTGGCGATGGCGGTATCGTGCCACATGCGGGCGAGCACGACGCCGATACGTGGGAACGCGTGTGCGTACTGGGTTCGACGCTCTCGCAAGAAGAGCTGTTGAAAGAAGATCCGCAGACGCTGTTCAAGCGCCTTTTCTGGCAGGAAAACGTCCAGCACTTCGCCCCGGCGCAAGCGCACTTCGCGTGCAGTTGTTCGCGCGAGAAAGTCGGGTCGATGCTGAAAATGCTCGGGCGTGAGGAAGTCGATAGCGTCATCGACGAGCACGGGCACATCGAGATCCATTGCGAATACTGTAATCAGCGCTATGAGTTCGACCCAGTCGACGTCGTGCAGCTGTTTTCGGCAAACGATGTCGCTGTCGGCGTCACGCCGGCTGCGTCGCAACGGCACTGACACCGCCGTGCGGGGCCACGGCACTTTCGGTACGCAAGCCCGGTCGAAGCTACAGTGGCAGCCCGCCGCGGTTCATCGGTCGGACAAGCTGATTCGCAAGAGGCGGCTTCACGAGGTCACCATGAAAGCTCTTATACAACGCGCTTCGATGAAATGCGTCGAAAACGGCCGCGCCATGCCGATGAGGCTCGCGCTGGCGCTCGCTTTGACCACCGCGCTTGCCGCCTGCGTCGTCGGGCCGCCTCCTGGCCTCATTCTGAGCCGCCTGCCGCCCGATGCGCCGGGCGCGGCATCGCCGGCCCGTCCGCTCAGCAGTGCCGAGAAAAAACGTTACGACGAGATCGACAAGCAGGTGCTGAAAGACCAGGATGCCGCGATGGCAGCCGATAACTGGGTTCGCTACTACGCGCCCTATTACACGCCCTATTACTATCCGGCGCCCACGGTCTATGGCGGCTACGTCGGTGGTGGAGGGTTCGGGTACTACAGCCCCGGGTACTATCCCGGCTGGTGGTGGTAGCGGCGATAAGCACGCCGCGAGCGGCCATGAAACGGCTAGCCGGCGCTACGGCCGGCTCTTTTCGCCCGCGTGCTTCCTGCCTGACTTCTCGTCTTTACCGCGTGACTTCGAGCGCGAAACAGGATTGGGTACTACGCTGACAGGTGCGGCGGATACTTCGCCGCGTGTCGAGGTGTTGCTCGCCGCCGCGGGTGCAAGCGCGCTCGCGGGTGTATTCGGCGAGACCAGCTGCACGAATACCTCGCCATCCTTGACCATGCCCATTTCGTAACGGGCACGCTCCTCGACAGCGGCCGTGCCGCCTTGCAGATCCTGCACCTCACCCTCGATGCGCTGATTGCGCAGCTTGGCATCGGCATTCTTGCGCGCCTGCGCATCGAGCGCCTCACGCAGCTCGTGCACGCGCAACCAGCCGCCATGTCCCCACCAGAGCGGATACTGGATCAGCACGAGCAGGACGACGAGAACGACAGTGACGAGCCGCATGCGAGAAAGCGCCGTAAATTCAAAACCGCCCCGCGGCAAGGCACGGGGCGGCGAGCAAAACGATCGGTAACGAAAACCCGTGAATCAACGCAGATTGTAGAACGTCGACTTGCCCGGGTAACTTGCGATATCGCCGAGATCCTCTTCGATACGCAGCAGCTGGTTGTACTTCGAGATGCGATCGCTGCGCGAGAGCGAGCCGGTCTTGATCTGACCTGCGTTGAGGCCCACGGCGATATCGGCAATCGTCGAGTCTTCCGTTTCGCCCGAGCGGTGCGAAATCACAGCCGTATAACCCGCGCGCTTGGCCATTTCGATAGCAGCGAACGTCTCGGTCAGCGTGCCGATCTGGTTGATCTTGATCAGAATCGAGTTCGCGATGCCCTTCTCGATCCCTTCCTTCAGGATGCGCGTATTGGTCACGAACAGATCGTCGCCGACAAGCTGAATCTTTTTGCCGAGGCGGTCCGTCAACAGCTTCCAGCCCGCCCAATCGCCCTCATGCATGCCGTCTTCGATCGAAACGATCGGGAATTTATCGGCGAGCGTGGCGAGGTAATCCGTGAACTCGGCCGACGAAAGCTGCAAGCCTTCGCCCGCGAGCTGGTACCTGCCGTCGTGATAGAACTCGCTTGCCGCGCAATCGAGCGCCAGCAGCACATCTTCGCCTGCGCGGTAACCGGCCTTCTCGATCGCCTGCAGAATCGTCGAGAGGCACTCGTCGTTGCTACCGAAATTCGGCGCGAAGCCGCCTTCGTCGCCCACCGCCGTGCTCATGCCGCGGTCGGCCAGAATTTTCTTGAGCGCGTGGAACACTTCCGCGCCACAACGCAGTGCCTCGCGGAATGTCGGCTGGCTCACCGGCACGATCATGAATTCCTGAATATCGAGGCTGTTGTTCGCATGCGCACCGCCGTTGACGATGTTCATCATCGGCACGGGCAGCTGCATCGCGCCCGATCCGCCGAAATAGCGGTAAAGCGGCAGCCCTGCTTCCTCGGCTGCGGCCTTGGCCACGGCCATCGACACGGCCAGCATCGCATTGGCGCCCAGGCGCGATTTGTTGTCGGTGCCGTCCAGCTCCAGCAGCGTCTTGTCGAGGAACGCCTGCTCGGACGCATCGAGGCCCATGATCGCTTCGGAAATCTCGGTATTGACGTGCTCGACCGCTTTCAGCACGCCCTTGCCGCTATAACGGCCGGCTTCGCCGTCGCGCAGCTCGATAGCCTCGCGCGAACCCGTCGACGCGCCCGACGGCACGGCCGCGCGGCCCATCGTGCCCGACTCGAGCAGCACATCGCATTCGACGGTCGGGTTGCCTCGCGAATCCAGAATCTCGCGGCCGATGATATCTACGATTGCACTCATGATTTCCTCTAGAAATGAAGTTGAATCCCGCTTCTTCTATCTCGTTTTTTACTTGTTCTTCCCACTGCTTGCGGGACTCGCTCCGCCTGCGTTTCATCGTAAGGGTACGCATGGCGGACGCGAATCATTGGTCAAGCGTGGGTGTATTTCAGTTCATCAGTTGAAGTGATTCTCGATGAGCGGCGAGCGCTTGACGATGCCGTCGAGCGCAACGAGCGTCTCGAGCAGCTCGGCCATCCGCTTGAGCGGTACCGCATTCGGACCGTCGGACAGCGCGCAGGCCGGATCGGGGTGCGTCTCCATGAAAAGCCCGGCTACGCCCACGGCCACCGCCGCACGCGACAGCACCGGCACGAATTCACGCTGACCGCCCGAACTCGTCCCTTGCCCACCCGGCAACTGGACCGAATGCGTCGCATCGAATACCACGGGCGCCCCCGTCTCGCGCATGATGGCGAGCGAGCGCATGTCCGACACGAGGTTGTTGTAGCCGAACGAAACGCCACGCTCGCAGGCCATGAAGCGATCTTCCGAAAGCCCGGCCTCGCGCGCCGCATCGCGCGCCTTGTCGATGACGTTTTTCATGTCGTGCGGCGCGAGGAACTGCCCTTTCTTGATATTGACGGGCTTGCCCGAGCGCGCGCAGGCGTGAATGAAATCGGTCTGGCGGCACAGAAATGCCGGCGTTTGCAACACATCGACAACTGACGCAACCTGCTCGATCTCCTCGATCGAATGCACATCCGTCAGTACTGGCACATTCAGTTGCCGCTTCACTTCGCCGAGAATACGCAGGCCTTCGTCCATGCCGAGACCGCGAAACGATTTCCCGGAACTCCGATTGGCCTTGTCATAGGACGATTTGTAGATGAACGGCACGCCGAGCGCAGCGCAAACTTCCTTGAGCGTGCCGGCCGTATCGATCGTCATCTGCTCCGATTCGACGACGCACGTCCCGGCAATCAGAAAGAACGGCTTGTCGAGGCCGACCTCGAAACCGGCAAGCTTCATACCTTCTCCCCGACTCGCGCGAGATGACACGCACGGGCCGCTTCGACGAATGCCTTGAACAGCGGATGTCCGTCGCGCGGTGTCGACGTGAATTCCGGGTGGAACTGTACGCCGACGAACCACGGGTGCATTTCGCGCGGCAGCTCCATCATTTCGGGCAGATCTTCGCTTGGCGTACGCGCGCTGATGACGAGACCGCCGGCCTCGAGTTGCGGCACGTAGCGGTTATTCACTTCATAGCGATGCCGATGGCGTTCGTTGACGTCTTTACCGTAGATGGCTTCGGCCATCGTGCCCGGCTTGACGGGACAACGCTGCGAACCGAGGCGCATGGTGCCGCCCAGGTCCGACTCCTCGTTGCGCTTCTCGACCCGTCCCTCGCGGTCATACCACTCCGTGATGAGCGCCACGACGCGATGCGGCGTGCTCGGATCGAATTCCGTGCTGTTCGCATCCTTCAGGCCGACCACATCGCGCGCGAACTCGATGACCGCGAGCTGCATACCCAGGCAAATGCCGAGGTACGGCACTTTCGCTTCGCGCGCATGACGGATCGCCGCAATCTTGCCTTCCGTGCCACGGCGGCCGAATCCGCCCGGAACGAGGATGGCATCGAGATGCGCAAGGCTTGCGACGCCCTCTTGCTCGATCTGCTCCGAATCGATGTATTCGATGTTGACCTTCGTCGAGGTATGGACCGATGCGTGGCGCAGCGCTTCGATCAGCGATTTGTACGATTCTGTCAGGTCGACATACTTGCCGACCATGCCGATCGTCACTTCGTGACGCGGATGCTCGAGCTTGTCGACGATATCGGCCCACATCGTGAGATCGGCGGGCTTGGGCGAGAGCTTGAGCTCGTCGCAAATGATGGTGTCGAGCCCCTGGTCGTGCAGCATCTGCGGGATCTTGTAGATGCTGTCGACGTCCCAGACCGAGATCACCGCATCTTCGGGCACATTCGAGAAAAGCGAGATCTTTTTCGATTCGTCATCGGGGATCTGGCGATCCGCGCGACACAGCAGCACGTGCGGCAAGATCCCGATCTCGCGCAGCTTTTGCACGCTGTGCTGCGTGGGTTTCGTCTTCAGTTCCCCGGCTGTCGCGATGTACGGCACGAGCGTCAGATGCACGAAACATGCGCTGTTGCGCCCGAGGCGCAGGCTCATCTGCCGCGCGGCTTCGAGAAACGGCAGCGACTCGATGTCGCCGACCGTGCCGCCAATTTCGACGATGGCCACATCGGGCTCGCCGCAGGTGGCCGACGACGCGCCGCGTTCGATGAAGGCCTGGATCTCGTTCGTGATATGCGGAATGACCTGCACCGTCTTGCCGAGATAATCGCCGCGGCGCTCCTTGCGGATCACCGATTCGTAGATCTGGCCTGTAGTGAAGTTGTTCGCCCGGCGCATCTTGGTGCTGATGAAGCGCTCGTAGTGCCCGAGGTCGAGATCGGTCTCGGCGCCATCCTCGGTCACGAACACCTCGCCGTGCTGAAACGGGCTCATGGTGCCCGGGTCGACGTTGATGTAGGGATCGAGTTTGAGGAGGGTGACTTTGAGACCGCGCGACTCGAGAATCGCGGCGAGGGAGGCGGCGGCAATGCCCTTGCCAAGGGACGACACTACGCCGCCGGTGACGAAAACATATTTAGTCATCGCTGGATGCTCGCGGGAAAAACGGATTATACCGTAAAGGTTCACGCGCTCAGCATCCCGAAGAGCGTGCGGCGTTCCTTGCGCGCTTATCCCGCTTCGCGCAGCGACCGTAGAGCGCGCTGCACGGCGCGCGCCGTCTCGATCGGTTTTTCCATCGGAAAAAGATGCGTCCCCTCGATCCATTCGAGACGCCCGCGCGTCGCGCGCCGCGTCGCTGCGAGACCGACCTGGCGAACCTCCTTGGAATGCGTACCTGCGATGAATCCGACCGGCACCGGGGAGCCGTGCGCGAGCCGCGCGCCCAGCGTGCGCGGCAGCGTTCTGTAGATGAGGTACTCGATCTGGCGGTCGAACGCGAGCGAGCGCGTGCCGTCGGCGGCCGTCTGCGGAATGCCGAAGTCGACGTAGTCCGACAGCACGCGTTCGTCCCAGCGCGCAAACGCGGGCTTCGCGTGAAAATGACGCCAGACTTCGTCACGGCTTGCCCAATGAGTGCGGCGATTACGGGTGGCGGCCGCGGGCGACAGCCGCTCGTCGAGGCCCGTCCATTGCGACACGCGCAGCACGCTTGCGCGCCAGCCCGCCACGACGGGCGAATCGAGCATCAGCACGCCGCGCACGCACTGCGGACGCTTCAGTGCCGCCATCAGCGACAAATAGCCCCCCAGCGAATGGCCAACGAGCCACACCGGCGCCTCGTATCGCCGTTCGACGTCTTCGAGCAATTCATCGACGAGATGCGGCCAGTCGCTCGTGACCGGAAACAGCGGATCGTGCCCGATGCGCTCGATGTAGCGCACCTCGTAGTCGTCCGAGAGCTCGGCGAAAATCGTCCGGTAGATCGGCGCCGGAAAACCGTTCGCGTGCGAAAAGTGAATGATGTCTTTCAAGCGCCGCTGCCTCCGTCGTTATCCGCAGCCGTTGCGTGCCGCCGTTATCTGCTGCGGTCAACCGCTACCGCATTCTGCTGCTCCCCGCGCCTACCCGTCGCTACCCCGCCGCGCCGTCGCGCACACTGTCCATCTCGTCCATCCAATACCGCCGATGGGTATCGCGATAACGATCGAGCCTCGGCACCCCGGCCTCGAGCTCCACGCGCACCGCGCCATCCCTGTCCGTCCTCGCGAGTTCGATGTCGCGCGCCGCGAAGCGGGCCCACACGGCGGGATGCGGGTGGCCGAAGCGGTTGCGATAGCCTACCTGAAATACGGCGATACGCGGCCTCACCGAATCGAGGAAAGATTCGGTCGACGAGGTCCTGCTGCCGTGGTGCGCCACAAGCAATACGTCGGCCCGCAGCGCTGCCGGGGCCCGCAGGCGCAGCGTGTTTTCGATGGACGCATCGATGTCGCCGGTGAGCAACGCGACGAGGCCCGGCGCCTCGATCCGCAGCACGCACGAGTGCGCATTCGACTTCTTGGGCAGGCGACCGGCGTCGGGCCATAGGACGGAAAACGTGACGCCATCCCATTGCCAGCGCTGGCCCGCCGCGCAGCGAAGTTCCTGCGCCCCAGCTGCCCGGGCCAGGGTCCATAGGCGATTCGACGGCGGCAAGCCGCCGAGCAATTGGCGCACATGCAGCGCCTCGAAGACGGCCGGTGCGCCGCCGGCATGGTCGGCATCGCCATGACTGAGCATGAGCGCGTCGAGCTTGCGCACACCGCCCGCGACCAGATACGGCACGACGATGCGCTCGCCCGCATGCGTCGACTCGGGGCCCGGCCCGGCATCGAAGAGCAGCGCATGCCGCGCCGTTTCGACGAGGATCGCCGCGCCCTGTCCGACATCGAGCGCCGTCAGCCGGAACGCGCCCGGCGCCGGCGCGGGCGGCGGCAACGCGAGGGGCAGCCATGCCAAAGGCGCGGCGAACCGGATGGGCCAGCCGCGCGGCATCAGACACCAGAGGACACCCACACCGGCCGACACCATCGCCCATGGCGCGGGCTGCGCGAGCCGCCACTCGGCCCACTCGTGCGCCGAAAGTCTGGCCAAAAGCCGCATCAGCGGTATCAGAAGCGTATGGGCCAATTCGAACGCCGAGGCGTCGAGCGGCGCCGGCAACGCCACAGCGACCAGCACGATCGGCGTCACGACGAAGCTCACCCAAGGCACGGCGAACGCGTTCGCGAGCGGTCCCGCCAGCGAGATTTGCGAAAACCAGAAAGCCGTCAACGGCGCGAGTCCGATCGTCACCGCATACTGTGCACGCGCCGCGCGCATCAGGCTCTCTCGCGCGCGGTGCAAAAACCTGCGCAACCGATCGCGCCACGACGCGCGCCTGTCGCTGTCATTGCCTGGCTGCAACGGATCGTCGGGATCGACTGTGTCGAGCTCGGGATCTCGAGATCGCCGCAAGTCGAACTGCATCGCGAAGGCAATGACGGCGACCGCGCCAAACGAGAGCCAGAACCCGGGCGAGACGACCGCCCAAGGATCGGCCGCGAGCACGAGCGCCGCGGCCCACATCAGGACGATAGACGACGCGACATTGCGTCCGAGCGCCGCGGCGGCACTCACCACCACGAGCATCCATAGCGCACGTTGCGCCGGTACGTTGAACCCCGCGAGCGCGGCATACCCGGTCGCGCAAAGCGTGCCGATCAACGCGGCCGCGACAGGCGCTGGCACGACGAGCGGCCATTCGCGTCTTCCGCGGCGCGAAAGCCACGCGCCCAACCCGCACGACCGGCGCCAGAGCCACCCGGCCAATGCGGCGCTGGAGCCTGCGACAAAGCCGATATGCAGCCCGGAAATCGCCACGAGGTGGCTCGTTCCCGTGCGGCGCAACACCGCGCGATCCGCCGCATCGATGGCCTCCTGAGCGCCAATCGCCAGTGCCTTGACGATACCGAGGTGCGGCGCGCCCGCGAGCGCGCCGTCGATGCGGGCCGCCAGCGCATGACGCCAGCGGTCGACACGCGTCGCGAGACCGTCCTCGCTACCGGGCTCCCGGCGCGCGGCCGATGGCGTCACGATATAACCGGTTGCGCGTACGCCCCCTGCGAACAGTGCCGCTTCGCCGTCTCGGCCATTGAAGTTTGCGTTGCGATGCGGCCGTTTCAAGCGCACCGTCAGCCGCCAACGCCCGCCAGGGACGAGTTCGGGCGCACGGGCCCCGGCGCGCTCCGGCCAACTGAGCAGCACGAGAGAAGGGAAACCTTCGATGCCCAACCTGCGCTGCACATCGGCCACGTCGACGGAAAACAAGAAGCGCGCCGTGTCCGGCTCACGCACGGGCAGCCCCCGGATGGCACCGGTCAGTATCAGCTCGCGCCCTTCCCACTGGATCGGCAACGCCTCGCGCAAGCGCCATTCGGCCCGCAATGCAGCGTAGCCATGTCCAATCAGCGCGGCCGCCAACGCGAGAGCGCCCCAGCGGGTCGACGGGTACCGGCGGCTCCATTGCACCGCGCGAACGACCCACGCCGCGTCCTCGCCGTGCACGCCGCGCAGCCACGGCGTCCCATCCGCGAGCGCCCATCCCGCCGCGATCAGCAAGACGATCGCGCCGATGCTCCATGCAAGGAACCCCGGCAACTGAGCGCGCTGCTGCAGCGTGGCGATGCCGAGCACGAACCCGCCGAGCACCATCCGCATTTCGCCCCTCCTTGTGCCCCAAGCGCCGAAAATGTGGCGCATTCGAACGGACGATTATGGGCGGCGCGGTTCGAGTCGAGGCAAGGCTGCGTAAGCGTTGGCCGTCGTGTCTACGGCCAAACGGCCGATGTCGACACCGCGCAACTCGGCGATGACCTCGCCGATACGGGCGGTCTGATCCGGTGTGTTGCGCTGCCTGTAGCGCCATGCGGGCGCGATATCGGGCGCATCCGTTTCGACGACGATGGCCTCGAGCGGGAGCTCGATGGCGAGCCGACGGATCTGCCGCGCCCGCTCGAAAGTGACATTGCCGCCGAATCCGAGGCGCATGCCCTGCTCGATGAACGCGTGCGCCTGCTGAAAACTGCCGTTGAAGGCATGCGCGATGCCGCATCTCACACCGCTGTGGCGCAGCCCTTTCAGTACGAGGTCTTGCGATTTGCGTACGTGGCAGATGACGGGCAAATCGAACTCGCGCGCAAGCTTCAGCTGCGCTTCGTAGAAAAACCGCTGACGCGCATCGTCGAGCCCCGGCACGAAGTAATCGAGGCCGATTTCGCCGATGCCGACGAAGCAGGGATCGGCAAGACTGGTTTCGATTTCGCGCCGCAGGATGGCGAGATCGTCCTCACGGGCCGTCGTCGAGAAAAGAGGATGGATGCCGAGCGCATAGGCGCCGCCCGGAGTCTGCCGCGCGAGCCGGCGCACGGTTTCGAAGTTGCTTGCCGCTACCGCCGGAATCACGATTCGCGACACGCCCGCCTCGTGCGCCGCACCCGCTACCGCCTCGCGGTCGGCGTCGAATTCGGCGGCATCGAGGTGACAGTGCGTATCGATCCACATGGCGAGCGAGCGGTGAAATCGCGAACGCGCCGGCTCAGACCGGCACCGGCGGGTCTTCATGCAGCACGCCGTCGCGCAGCCGCAGCGTGCGATCGCAGCGGGCAGCGAGATCGTGATCGTGCGTGACGATGACGAAGCTCGTCTCGAGCTTCTCCGAAAGCTCGAGCATCAGATTGAAGACCGTATCGGCCGTGCCACCGTCAAGGTTGCCGGTGGGTTCGTCGGCCAGGACGCAGGCGGGCTGCGTGACAAGCGCGCGCGCAATCGCCACGCGCTGACGCTCGCCGCCCGAGAGTTCGCCGGGCCGATGGTGCGCACGGTGCGCGAGCCCGACGCGTTCTAGCATGACGAGCGCTTCGCGTCTTGCGTCCGCGGCCGCGAGGCGGCGAATGCGCAGCGGCATCGCGACGTTGTCCAGCGCGCTGAACTCGGGCAACAGATGATGGAACTGATAGACGAAGCCGAGCGCGCGATTGCGCAAGTCGTTGCGTTCGCGCTCCGCCAGTTGCGTGAACGGTTTGCCGAGCAGCGACACTTGTCCGGCGCTCGGCTCGTCGAGCCCGCCCAGCACATGCAGCAGCGTACTCTTGCCGGAGCCCGACGCGCCGACGATCGCGAGCTTCTCTCCACGCCGCACCGAGAGGTCCGCGCCCGTGAGCACAGGGACGTTCATGCCGCCTTGCACGAAGGTCTTCGAAATCCCGGTTGCCTCGAGCACGGATTGCGCCGCAACGCCCGGGCCCGTCGTCGCAGGTTGACCGATCATGAGCTCACTCATAGCGCAGCGCCTCCGCGGGACGGACTTTCGCGCCGCGCCAGCTTGGATAGAGCGTAGCGAGCGACGAGAGCACGAATGCGATCACACCGATCCGGATGACGTCGCTGGGCACGAGTTCCGACGGCAACTCGCTGATGAAATACACCGACGGAGGCAAAAACTGCACGCCGAGCAGATGCTCGATCATCGGCACGAGCCATGGAATGCTCCAGGCGATGAGCACGCCGAGCGCCACGCCCGTTGCCGTGCCCACGAAACCGATCGTCATGCCTTGCACTACGAAGATCTTCATGATCGAGCCGGGTTGCGCGCCGAGCGTGCGCAAAATCGCGATATCGGCTTGCTTGTTCGTCACGGTCATGACGAGCGACGATACGAGGTTGAACGCCGCCACCGCGATGATCAGCGTCAGGATGATGAACATCATGCGCTTTTCGATCTTGACCGCCGAGAACCAGGTCTTGTTCTGTTGCGTCCAGTCGCGGATGTACAACTCGCCCGACAAGCTGCGTGCGAGCTCGTGCGCGACCCGCGGCGCCTGCTGCATGTCCTTCAGGCGCAGTCTGACCCCGGTGGGCGCGGTGAGCCGGAACAGCGCCTCGGCATCGCGGATGTTCACGAGCGCGAGCGAGCTGTCGTATTCGTAATGCCCTGACTGGAACACGCCCGCTACCGTGAACTGCTTGAGCCGCGGCAACATGCCTGCCGGCGTGATCGATCCTTCGGGCGCGACGAGCGTGATCTTGTCGCCGACCGTCACGCCGAGCGCCTCTGCCAGATCGGCGCCGAGCACGATGTTGAACTGGCCGGGCGCGAGATCCGTGAGGCGCCCCGCTTTCATTTCCTTGCCGATATCCGACACCTGCGGCTCGAGCGCCGGCTCCACGCCGCGCAGCGCGACGCCGCTCACCGCATCGCCGCGCGTGAGCAATGCCTGAGCGTCGACATAGGGCGCAGCGCCGATCACGGATGGATTGCGACGCGCTTCTTCGGCAGTCAACTGCCAATTGGGCATGGTGCCGTCAGGAGAAAAGATCTGTACATGCGCGAGCACCGAGAGCATCCGGTCACGCACTTCCTTCTGAAAGCCGTTCATGACCGAGAGCACGACGATGAGCGCGGCCACCCCGAGCGCGATGCCCGACATGGACACGAGCGCGATGAACGAGATGAAACCGTTGCCCGTCGTACGTTTGCCGGCGCGCGTGTAGCGCCAGCCGATTTGCCATTCGTAAGGGAGTTTCAAGCGAATCCTTAAATCCGTTGCATATCGGCACTCAATGCGACGCAATGGACGTGCCGCGGCGCGCGCACTGCCGATCAAGCGCGCAGTTTGCCATACAATGCCCCCCATCATGCACGCCAACCGTCTTCATCTGCTCTTGCCGTTCGCGTTGCCGACGGCTGCCGACGCTCCAAGCGAACTGCATTCGCTGCGGGCTCCCGCCCTCGACAAGCTGCTCGCGCGCGCCACGCTGGTCGAGCGCGTGGCGGGCGAAGACTTTCAGCGCACGCTGCCGCACGAGCGCTGGATGGCTCGCCAGTTCGGCGCGCTGGCCGACACCCCCGCATCGGGCGCAGCCGATGAAGCGCCGCTCGCGCCCTATATGATGCTCGCGGACGGCGCGGAGCCGGGCGAAGCCGTCTGGGCCTGCGTCGAACCCGTCCATCTGCGCGTCGCGCACGACCATCTGGTTCTGCTCGATCCCGCCTCGCTCGAGCTTCGGGACGAAGAGGCTGCCGCGCTTTTCGATGTTGCGAAGCCGCTCGTCGAGGAACTCGGAATCCGCATCGAGGCGCCGCGCCCCAACCGCTGGTATCTCAGTGGCGAAGCACTAGGGTCCCTGGCCAGCGCGTCGCCGCTGCGCGCGAGCGGGCGCAGCGTCGAAATCTGGTTGCCGCACGACGCCCGCACCGGGGCCCGGTCGCGCGCCTGGATGAAGCTTCAGAACGAAGTCCAGATGGCGTGGTTCGAACATCCGATCAACGAAGCGCGCGAGGCGCGCGGCCTGCCCGCCGTCAACTCGCTCTGGCTGCATGCGCAGGGCGCCCGCCAGAGCGTGCGCAGTCCGTTCGCCCGCGTTTTCTCCAACGCCGCCGCTACGCGCGGCCTGGCGTTGGCCGCCGGCATCGCGGCGAGCGCGCCGCCCCCCGCGTACGACAGGCTGCCGGCGACGAATCCGGCGGCGGGCGGCATGTCGGGCGGCAGCACGCTCGTCGAGCTCGAAGCGTTCGCGGCGCCCTTCATCGCCCAGGACTGGCCCGGTTGGAGTCATGCGCTGACCGAACTCGAGCAGGCATGGTTTGCGCCCGCGCTCGCGGCGCTCGAAGCTGGGGACATCGGTTCGCTCGTCTTGACGCTATGCGGCGATACGGCGTCCGTAACGCTTGCCGCCGCGCGCGGCGATCTGCGCCGGTTCTGGCGGCGTCGCGTGCTGGCGTCGCTTTTCGAATGATGCGACCGCTCCTGATATTGCGCTCGGCGCGGACTGTGCCAACACCGTCACTGCCACCGATCTTTCTATCCCTGCCATGACCCGAATCGCGACCCGCGCGCCCTCGCCCGCAAACGAAGCCGCGCTGATCCGCCAAGGCCTGCACCCGGTCTTAGCGCGCCTCTATGCCGCCCGCGGCGTGTGCCTGCCCGAGGAAATCGAAACCGCCTTCACGCGCCTCGTGCCGCCCATCGGCCTGAAAGGGGCCCAGGACGCGGCGACATTGCTCGCCGAGGCGATTGCCGCCAAACGGCGCCTGCTCGTGGTCGCCGACTACGACTGCGACGGTGCGACGGCGTGCGCGGTGGCCGTGCGCGGCCTGCGTATGTTCGGTGCGACGGTCGACTATCTCGTGCCCAATCGGTTCGAATACGGCTATGGGCTCACGCCCGAGATCGTCGAGCTCGCGGCGGCCCGCTCGCCCGATCTGCTGATCACGGTCGACAACGGAATCGCGAGTGTCGACGGCGTAGCGGCAGCCCGCGCGCGCGGCATCGACGTGCTGATTACCGATCATCATCTGCCCGGCGACGTATTGCCCGACGCGCGGGCGATCGTCAATCCGAATCAGCCGGGTTGCACGTTTCCGAGCAAATGTATTGCCGGCGTCGGCGTCATGTTCTACGTGCTGCTCGCGCTGCGTGCGCTCATGCGCGAGCGCGGCGCATTCGAAACGGCCGGCATCGCCGAGCCGCGGCTCGACGGCCTGCTCGACCTCGTCGCACTTGGCACCGTCGCCGATGTGGTCAAGCTCGACGGCAACAATCGCGTCCTC
>CBJLAJ010000021.1:0-47909 GCA_966421005.1 uncultured Paraburkholderia sp. | reverse complement strand
GTGACATCGGCCTTGCGAACCGATCCCCAAGTGAAGCCGTCGGCGAAAACCGTGCACTCGGCGATCTGGTTGCCGCTGCCGTCGGTCTCGATCGGCAGGCTCCCGAGCACGTTGGCCGCCGCCGAGTTCACGATACGCAAACCGTACGACATCGTATCGACCTGGATGTTATCGATTGTCTGGCACGTCGTGGTGCCCGGCGCGCAGACCGTCACGCTGACCGTCGGAATGTTGACCGCGCCGCTCGTGCCTCTTGCAACGGTAACCGCCACCTGATTGGCAGCCAGGCTCGTCGCGCCGCCCGAACTGGTGGAACTGCTCGAACCGCCGCCCCCGCAGCCCGCGATCACGGCCGCAATCAATACCGCGCCCAGCGCGCGCACGAGTTTGCTATTTGCTTGCAAGATCGTTCTCCTCGTGCTGTCAGGTTATTGGATATCGTCGGCGCTCACGCCCGACGGCAAGGCTGCGGGCAGATAGGCCTGTCCGAAAAACGCCCCCATGTGGCCCAGCGAATGGACGACCAGCCCGGAAAGCTCGACGGCAACCGGCCCGCGCCCAGTACGCTGGGCACGCTGGGCTTCGACCGCGCTCTTGTATTGCGGAAAATACGTGCCGAGCAATGCGGACAGATCGGGCATGAACGGACCGCGCCAGGTGATGCCGAATACATTCCCGTCAGTCCCGACGTACTCGTGCACGACGGTCCCCGACGCGAACGTCGTCTCCTTTACGGTGTAGTTGGCCGAGGCCGACACACTTGACGCGTTCGGTGACGAAGCAGCTCGGGCCACGGGTGAAACGCTTTTCGCAACGGCGCCCGACGGCGTCGCCATTGGAGCGCCCCCGAGCGCGGCACAGGCCGGCGTCGCCACACCCAACGTGCCGCAGAAAGCGAGTGCTGCGGGCACAAGGGTTCGAATCAATCGAATCGACATGGAAAGGTTCCTCTATGAGTGTTGTTATTGCGCCCGCGGACGCGCCACGCACATTAAACCATTTGGACCCACTGCAAGCCCCTTTAAACGAACCCTACAAAAATCTAACGCACGCCAGCCCAACTGGCTACTGTCATTTTGCGCGCGCAATATTCGCGCCTGACCCGAGTTTGGGTTGTCGGCGTCCGGAAAAGAATGGCGGAATGTGGGAGAACACCGGCACCGGTTGCACCGGCCGCCCCGTAAGGCAGGAAGAAATGACGAGTGGGAAGTTGAAATGACGCGGCACCTCCCTGAGAGGCAACCGCGTCGCGGGTCATCCGCGTGCGGCAACCGTGCCGCGCGAGGATGATGTCTTAATGACAGGGACGGGTCAGAAGGCGACGAATGCCGATGACGAAACGCCCTGAGTGCCGTCGGCGGCCGGGTCGAAATTGACGTAGACGGTGCGCCCGTAGAAGAACGGCATGCCAAAATCGAAAGCCGTCCCGGACATGGTGCCGCCGATATTGTTGTAGGCGTAACCACCGTCGTTGAACAAACTCTGCGCGTTGCCAATGCTGAGCGCGATCGAGGTGGTGGCGCTATTGAACCCGGTCACCGAAGGCGTGCGCGACACCGTCGAGGCAGGGCAGTAGAAACCGACGCTCGATATGCACCACGTCAGCGAATCGAGGTAGAACAAGCCGTTCGACCCGGTATCGAAGAACGCCGAATTCGTGCTGGTACCGCTCAACGATGCGCTTTGCACATTGCCGTAATGGTCTGTCGTGATCTGCGTAACGCCCGAACCCGGCAGCGCATTGTTCGACTGCGTACCGATGCCGAACGTCAGGAACCCCGATGCGCTCGTCGAGCCCGCCGCCGTCACCGCCGGCATGTTCAAGATCACGCCGTTGTTGTCGGTCGCGAACAGACGAACCGGATTGGTCACCTGCTGGGCCTCCGGCACCGCGAGGTCCGTACAGCTAGTCGTGCCGCCGGTCGTCGTGCATCCATAGTAGACGTTGTTCACGGTCGTGCTCGCGCAGGTAGAGCCGCAGTCGAACTTCGCGGTCCCGATGCCGAGTATCCCGTGCGAGGCGATCGCCGAGGACGTGTCGTTGAGCGTGCCGCTCGCACATCTGTTGTTCGAGCCTCCGGCCGACGATTGCAAGAGGTCGCCAAGCACATGGATCGGCACGCTCGAAGCAGTCTCACCGCCGATCTTCAGGTCCGCCGTGCGCACCGTTCCCCAGGTGTTACCGTCGGCGAACCCCGCACAGTTGGCCACCGTCTGGCCGCTCACCGTCTCGGCCGTCAGCGCGCTTTGCATCGTGCTGTTGAGCGCATCCTTCGGAAGCCGCAGGCCCCACGAACCGGTATCGACCTGAATGTCGTCGATCGTCTGGCACGTGCTCGTACTCGGGACGCAAACCGTTACGCTGACCATCGGTATGTTGGCTGCATTGCTCACCGCGTTCGACGCGACGACAACAGCCACTTGATTGCTGGCGAGCGTCGAGGGTGTGGTCGACACCGGAGCACCGGCGGCGAGCGTCGTCGTGGAACCGCTCGTGCTGCCTGTGGTGGTCGTGCTGCCGGTGCTGGTGCTGGTCGAACTGGTACTGCTCGTCGTGCCGCTCGAACCGCCGCCGCCACCGCCGCCGCCACCGCCGCAACCTGCGACAAGCGCAACGGCCGCCGCCAAACCGAACGCGCCGAGCGCGCGGACCAATTTGCTCTGAATACGCAACATGGTTGTCCTCGCTCCCGTCGGTTATTGAATGTCGGCGGCGCTCACGCCGGCCGGCAGCGATTGCGGCAGATAAGCCTGCCCCGAAAACCCGCCCATGTGGCCGCCCGAATGAACGACGAGGCCGGACAGCTCCACCGCGATCGGACCGCGCCCCGGATGCGCCGCGCGCACCGCGACGCGCGCGCTGTCGTACTGAGGGAAGTAGGTGCCCAGGAGAACCGGCAGGTTCGGCATGATTGGCCCATTCCAGGCGATGCCAAACACCGTTCCCGCCGTCGAGAGATACTCGCGCACGACCGTGCCGGCCGCGAACGTCGTTTGCGTCACCGTGTAGGGCGCGGAAACGACCCCGCCCGATGCGGCATGGACGACAGGACCCAGCGAGCTGGAAACGGCCCCCGCCGGCGGCGGCGTGGGCGTGCCGCCAAGCGCGGCCATGGCGGGCGCGGCCACGCCCAATACCCCGCATGTCAGCGCCGCGCAAACCGCGGCACGCATGGTTCGATTCAACATATTGGAAAACCCTCTTAGTTGATTTTTATTGCGCACTTGGGCGCTTGATGCCGGCATCATCTTTTGAAAAACCATCGGCGCACAAATATGCGCGCCGGGTGCGCGGGAGATGGGCCGAGCGCCGCCCCGCCACACACGTGCCGAGAGGCGGCTCCGCACAACGCGGACCGCCTCTCGTAACCTGAAACAAAGGAATATCGTCAGAAACCCAGACTGGCGAGCAGATCGTCAACGTCGGCTTGATCCTGCACGACGTCGGTCTTCCCTTCGGGATTGATCTGCGGGCCGTTGAGCAGATGCTCGGGGCTGCCCGTCGCGCCCGGCTCGGCAGCCAACGCAGCCGCCGTTTGCGCGAACTGCTCGCGCCGCTCGGGCGCGATGTTCTCGACCAGCACGCCAAGCAGCTGCTGTTCGATCACATAGACGACGTCCATGATCTTCTTGATGACCTGCCCCGTCAGATCCTGGAAATCCTGCGCCATCATGATTTCGAGCAGCTGCGCGTTGGTCGCGCTCGTCGAGTCCGGCACACGCGCGAGAAAGGCACGCGTATCCGTCATGAGCGCCCGCACCTCCTCGCGCTCGATCGGCGCGGCAAACCACTGCGCCCAGCGCGCATCGAGCGTCGCGGCATCATCCTGCAGCTTTTCCTGCATCGGCTTGGCGATGTCGATCGCCGTCAGCACGCGCTCGGCCGCTTGCTCGGTCATCGCCGCGACGTACTTGAGCCGGTCGCGCGCGTCGGGCACGGCCTCGGCCGCATGCTCGATTTGCTTGTCGAGACCGAGCTCGCGCATCGAATCGCGCAACGTCCGCGTGAGCTGACCGATCCGGGCCAGAATGCGGTCCGCGCTGACTTCGGTGCCTGCTTCGGCACCGGCGCTCGCGGCAGCGCCCATATTCGTCGACTGATCCACCATGATCACCCTGTCTTTTGCATCTTCTCGAGGATCTTCGTGAGCTTTTCGTCGAGCGTAGCAGCGGTAAACGGCTTCACCACATAGCCGCTCGCGCCGGCTTGCGCCGCCGCGATGATGTTTTCCTTTTTCGACTCCGCCGTCACCATCAGCACCGGCAGATGCGAGAGCGCGGGATCTTTGCGGATTTCCTGGAGCATGGCCAGACCGTCGAGGTTCGGCATGTTCCAGTCCGAAATCACGAAGTCGTAGCCGCCGCCGCGCAGACGCGAGAGTCCGGCCGCGCCGTCTTCGGCTTCGTCGACGTTCGCATAGCCGAGCTCTTTCAACAGGTTGCGGACGATCCGGCGCATCGTCGGAAAATCGTCCACCACCAGAATTTTCATGCTTTTATCCATCTCGATCCCTTTATCCCAATTTCGCGGCGAGAACGCTTCGGCCGAAACCGGCTACACGCGCCCCACACGATCGCCCAGGCGTGCCATCACGCGTCGGCTCATCTCCGACAAAGGCGCGACTTCGTCCGCCGCACCGAGCGCAATGGCCTCGCGCGGCATGCCGAAGACGATACAGCTCGCCTCATCCTGGGCGAGAGTGTATGCGCCCGCATTTCTCATGTCTAACAGACCCGCCGCACCGTCGCGTCCCATGCCCGTCAGAATCACGCCCACGGCGTTCTTGCCCGCGTGCTGCGCCGCCGAGCGGAACAGCACATCCACCGACGGACGATGCCGGTTGACCGGCGGATCGTCCGACAGATGGGCGATGTAGTTGGCCCCGCTGCGCGCCAGCAAGAGATGGGCGTGCCCCGGCGCGATGTAGGCATGCCCCGGCAGCACGCGCTCGCCGTGCTCAGCCTCTTTAACGGTAATTCGGCACAAACCATTTAGGCGTTGCGCGAACGATTTTGTGAAACCGGGCGGCATATGCTGCGCGATCATCACGGCCGGCGAATCGGGCGGCAGCGGCACGAGCATCTCGCGGATCGCCTCGGTACCGCCCGTGGAAGCACCGACGATGATGAGCTTCTCGCTACTGATGAGCGGGTTGTTGAGCATCGGCGCATGGCTCGCCGCATGCGCCGCGGCGCTGGCATGGGCAGGCTGAGCCTGCGTTGCGCGCACGCGCGCCCGCGACGCCGCGCGGATCTTGTCGGCGAGCTTCTCGGCGTATTCGAGCATGCCGTCGCGAATGCCGACCTTCGGCTTCGTGACGAAATCGACCGCCCCCAGTTCGAGCGCGCGCAGCGTGATCTCCGAGCCGCGCTCGGTCAGCGAGGACACCATGACCACGGGCATCGGCCGCAGCCGCATGAGCTTTTCGAGGAAATCGAGCCCATCCATGCGGGGCATTTCCACATCGAGCGTCAACACGTCCGGGTTGTGCTGCTTGATGAGCTCACGCGCGACGAGCGGGTCCGGCGCCGTCGCGCAGACGGACATGTCGGGCTGGCGGTTGATGATCTCCGTCATCAGACTGCGGATCAGCGCCGAATCGTCGACACACAATACTTTGATTTTCTGCACAGCTCTCACGCCTCCTTCACGGTCTTAGCGCTGTCGTTCATGCTGGCGCCGGCCGCGCCGGCACCGAAAACCTCCGCGCGCGGCGCGGGCTTTGCACCGAAGAGCTCGATGCGAGGCTTGGCGCCGCCCGTTGCGGCGGGCGATGTGAAGAGCTCGGCGTGTTCCTTTGCTCGCGCACGCGCATGACGCGCCGCGCGCGCTTCGGCAACCTGTCTGGCCAGTGCCTGCTCCCGCTCGGCGACGTTCGGCTCTTGCTGCAGGCGCAATTTCTTGACCATCGCCTGACCTGTCGCCGGCATGAACGCGACCTTGCGCGGATGCTGGCCCTGCAAGTCCTCGGCGACGATCCGGATTTTCTCGAGCGCGAGATAGCGGCGTACGAACTCGGCGTTGCGATCCCCGATGTTGATCGTCGTCATACCGGCCAGAACGGCCGCGCCGCCGAACACCTTGGCTTCGAAGCGCTCGCGCCGTCCGCCCATCTTGATCAGTTCGTTGATGAGCACTTCCATCGCGAACGCGCCGTAGCGCATGGAGTCGGACGCCGCGGCGGCCGGATTGTCGCCATCGTCGGGCAACATGAAGTGGTTCATGCCGCCGATGCCGGCCGTGCGGTCGTGAATACAGGCCGCCACGCACGAGCCGAGCACGGTGACGAGCACCATGTCTTCGCCCGTCGTATAGAACTCGTTCGGCAACAGCTTCACGCCGCGGCGCTCGAAGTGGTTGTCGAAATACAGGTTGGTTGCAATGGGCAGGCCGCTCACGCTTCAGCCTCCTCGCCCGCGCGCGCCGTCGTGCGCCCAGGTGTCCGCGTATGTGCGGCCGCTCCCGCGTCGCGTGTGAGCTCGTAGACCGTCTGGCCGCGCAGCCGGAACGATTGGGTCACGTAAGTGAAGTTCTCCGAATGCCCCGCAAAGAGCAGGCCGCCCGGCTTCATGAGCGGATCGAAGCGCGAGAGCACCTTCGATTGCGTCGGCTTGTCGAAGTAGATCATCACGTTGCGGCAAAAGATCGCGTCGAACTGCGTGCGCAAGCCGTAGTCCGCATCCGTGAGATTGAGTTGCTGAAAGCGGATCATCGCCCGCAGCTCCGGTCGCACCTTGACGAGTCCCGCATGCGGCCCGGTGCCCTTCAGGAAAAAGCGCTTCAGGCGTTCCTGCGAAAGCGGCTTGACCTGCTCGAGCGAATAGATGCCCGCCTCGCACTTCGCGAGCACCTGCGTGTCGAGATCGGTGGCGAGAATCGTCGCCTGGCGTGCCGCCGAATCGCCGAGCGCTTCGACGAGCGTCATCGCGATCGAGTATGGCTCCTCACCCGTCGAGGCGGCCGAGCACCAGATCGACACCGGCTGCTGCCGGCGCTTGACGAACTCGGCCAGGATCGGAAAGTGGTGCGACTCACGGAAAAATGCCGTGAGGTTCGTCGTCAGCGCATTCGTGAACGCTTCCCACTCGGCCGGATCGTTTTCCGATTCGAGCAGCTCGAGATACTGACGAAACGTGTCGATGCCGCGAGCGCGCAAGCGCCGCGCAAGCCGGCTGTACGCCATGTCGCGCTTGTGATCGGACAACGAAATGCCCGCACGCCGGTGAATCAGCTCGCGAATACGTGCGAAATCCGCCGACGTGAATTCGAAATCGCGATCGGCGAACGCGGTACGCTCGCCCGGACCGATGCCGGTTGGCTCGACCCGTTCGGGCCGTTGAGGTGCGCGCGCTGTCATGATGTTGCTCGGTTACCTGCACTACCGTCGCGCGTTGCCGCGCAACGGTGTTAGAACGTTTCCCAATCGTCGTCCGACTTGCTCGACGCCGCCGTTACCGCGGGCGCCGGCCTCACGAGCGGCGCGGCCTTGGTGGCCGGCGCTACGCTCGCCTTCGGTGCAACGTTTGCTTTCGGCGAGGAGGCAACGGCCGGGGCGGCGGCGCGCTTCGCGCTCGGCGCGGCAACGGGGCTCGGCGCCGCCGCATCGGCGTTATGCATTGCGGGCTCGTCCAGCGCCATCGCCTTCGCGGCCGCCGTCTTCGGCGCTGCCTTGACGACCGGCTTCGCGTTTGCCTGGCCGGCCGATGCGCCAGTCAATGCGCCAGCCGATCCGCCGGCCGGTTTGACCGCCGACACCGCAGCCGCTTTCACTGCCGACACACCGGCCGGCTTGTGCGATGTCGGGACGGTCCTGGCCGTGCTGCCGATCGGCTTCGCCGCGGCAACCGACACATGAGAGCCCTGCACCTGCCAGCGGCCCACGACCGTCTTGAGCTGACGCGTCTGCTCTTCGAGCGACGCGGCCGCGGCCGCCGCTTGTTCGACGAGCGCCGCGTTTTGCTGCGTCACATCGTCCATCTGCGCCAGCGCGCGATTGACACCTTCGATGCCGGTCGATTGCTCTTCCGACGCAGCGCTGATCTCGCCCATGATGTCGGTCACGCGCCGCACGGCCTGCACGATCTCGTCCATCGTCGTACCGGCGCGGCCGACGAGCTCGGAGCCGCTCGCCACCTTGTCCGCCGAATCGCCAATTAATGCCTTGATTTCCTTCGCCGCCGCCGCGCTGCGCTGCGCGAGGCTGCGCACTTCGCCGGCCACGACGGCGAAGCCGCGGCCCTGCTCGCCGGCACGCGCCGCCTCGACCGCGGCGTTGAGCGCGAGGATGTTGGTCTGGAACGCGATCCCTTCGATGACACCGATGATGTCGACGACCTTGTTCGAGCTCGTCGCGATGTCTTGCATCGTCGTCACGACCTCGCTCACGACTTCGCCGCCGCGCATCGCGATATCCGACGCATTGACCGCGAGCTGGCTCGCCTGGCGCGCGTTCTCGGTGTTCTGACGCACGGTGCCGGTCAACTGCTCCATGCTGGACGCCGTCTGCTGCAGCGACGACGCCTGCTCCTCAGTGCGCTGCGACAGATCGGTATTGCCCATCGAGATCTCGCGCGCGCCGACATCGATCGATTCGGTGCCGCCGTGAATCGCCTTGACCATCGTCACCATGCTGTCCTGCATCTGGCGCACGCCATCGAAAAGCCGGCCGATCTCGTTCTTGCCCCTCGCATCGATCGTGCGCGTGAGGTCGCCGTCGGCGATGCGGCCGAAGTGCGAGATCGCGTCGTCGATCGGCTGAACGATGAGGCCGCGCAGCACGAAGCGGATTGCCACCATGAGCACGACGGCGAGCACGAGCACACCGACGATCAACGTGCTCATCATCGAAATGCTCGATGCCGAGCGCACGCGCTGTTCTTCGGCGCGGTCGCGCAGCGCCTTGATCATGTGATCGTTGGCGTCGCCGAATGCAACGAACATCGGACTGATCTTCGTATCGGCGATCGCGTGATAAGCCGCCATGTCGCCCGCGCGAACCGCGGCAAACTCGGGCTCCACGCCATCATGCAGCAGCGTCGCGTAACGGGCGGTGATGTCCGCGACGAGCGAGGCGTCGATGCCTTGCTTCGGCTCGCTCTGAAAAGCCTGCCAGGCTTCGCCGGCCTTGGCGAGCAGCACCTGCGAGCGATCGAGCACCTTCTTCGCCTCGTCGAGGTTGTTCGCCTCGGTCAGCGCGCGGTAGCGGTCGAGCGAAATGCGTGTGCGCAGCAGGTACGAGCCCGTGTCGTCGAGCGCATGAATCGCAGGCAAATCGTCTCCCGCAAGCGTATCCACGACGCGGCCGGCGCTCGACAACGCCGTGAGCCCCAGCGCGCCGACCGCCAGCGTCAGCGCGACGAACACGGCCCCCATGGCCGTGAGCGTGGTACGAATCGACCAGTTCTGCAGCATGTTTGAAATCTCCGTCCTGGACCGCGCGCGCAGCACGACGCGCCGGCATCGAGCGCCCGGCGCCCTGCCGCACCGCGGGTCCGAATTACTGCCCCGAGAAAGTCTCGATCAGCGCCATTTCCTTGCTGACCATCAACTTCTCGATGTCCATCAAAATCAGCATCCGGCCATCGACCGTGCCGAGACCCGTCAGGTACTCGGCCGTCAGCGTCGCGCCGAACTCCGGCGCCGGCATGATCTGATCGGTCGTCAGCGTCAACACGTCGGACACGCCATCCACGACCATGCCGACGACGCGATGCGCGACGTTCAGGATGATGACGACGGTCTGGTGGTCGTACTCCACGCGGCCAAGGTGGAACTTGATCCGCATGTCGACGATCGGCACGATGATGCCGCGCAGATTGATGACGCCCTTGATGAAATCGGGCGCGTTCGCGATGCGCGTCACGCTGTCGTAGCCGCGGATTTCCTGCACCTTCAGGATGTCGATGCCGTATTCCTCGGCACCGAGCGTGAAGACGAGAAACTCCTGGCCGCCCGCGTCGGCTTGCAGCGCGTCGCGGCGCCCGCCTGCGACGAGCGCAGTATTCGAATTGGTGGTTTGGACTTCTGCCACGTTAGCCCCCAAACGGTTGGGTATTACGAAAGGTTCAGAGCGCCGTGCATGACACGGGACTCACGGTTCAGTGCTGCCACGTCGACGATCAGTGCGACGCTGCCGTCGCCGAGAATCGTTGCCGCCGAGATCCCGCGCACCTTGCGGTAATTCGTCTCGAGATTCTTCACGACCACCTGCTGCTGACCGACGAGCTCGTCGATCAGCATCGCAAAGCGGCGCCCCTCTGTCTGCATGATCGTGACGATGCCCTGCGTGGGTTCGGTACGCGCGCCGTCCACCGAGAACACCTCGTGCAGGGCGACGAGCGGCAAGTACTCGCCGCGCACGCGCACGACCCGCTCGCCGTTGGCGACGGTGTAGATATCCTCGGCCCGAGGTTGCAGCGACTCCATGACGAAGTTCAGCGGCAGGATGAAGATTTCGCTGCCGACCTTCACCGACATTCCATCGAGAATCGCCAGCGTGAGCGGCAGGATGATGCGGGTGGTCGTGCCCTTGCCCGCATGCGAGGTGATCTCGACATGACCGCCCATCGCCTGAATGTTGCGCTTGACGACATCCATGCCGACGCCGCGTCCCGATACGTCGGTCACCTGCTCGGCCGTCGAGAACCCCGGCATGAAAATGAGGTTCCAGACTTCTTCATCGGTCATCGATTCGCTGACCTGCATGCCCTGCTTCATCGCCTTGGCGAGAATCTTGTCGCGGCGCAGGCCCGCGCCATCGTCGCTGACCTCGATGACGATGTTGCCGCCGTGATGCGCCGCAGAGAGAATCAGTTGCCCTGTGCCGTCCTTGCCCGCCGCGCGCCGCGCTTCGACGGTTTCGATCCCATGATCGAGACTGTTGCGCACGAGGTGCGTCAGCGGATCGATGATGCGTTCGATGAGACTCTTGTCGAGTTCGGTCGCTTGGCCGAACGTGACGAGCTCCACTTCTTTGCCTAGCTTCGACGCCAGATCGCGCACGAGGCGCGGGAAGCGCGAAAACACGTAATCCATCGGCATCATGCGGATCGACATCACGGCCTCTTGCAGATCGCGCGCGTTGCGCTCGAGCTGCGCCATGCCGTTGAAGAGCCGGTCGTGCAACGCCGGATCGAACGTGCTCGTCGTCTCCGCCAGCATCGCCTGCGTGATGACCAGTTCGCCGACGAGGTTGATCAGCTGATCGACCTTTTCCACGCCGACGCGAATCGAGCTGCCCTCGCCCGCGGCGGCCGCGGCGGCCGGCCGCGCTTTCTTTTCTTCCGCGGCGTTGGCTGCGCTCGACGCGCTCGCATTCGATGCGGCTGCAGCGGGCGCCGGCACATTCGCGGCCACGGGCTGCGGCGGCTCTTCGGCTTTCGGCTGTGCCTTCGGCTCGGCCTGTGGCCGCGCATCGGGCGCTGTCGCCGCGTTGGCGCTCGCGCTCGCTTGCGGTGCCTGTTGCGTGACTGGCGCCGAGAGAGGGGGGCTTGTTTCGTCACCCTCGCCCGGCGCCGTCCCACGGCCGATCGTGATCTGGCTTTCGTCGATGACGAAGCAGCACACGGCGGTAATGTCGTCGGAAGGGACATCCGTTTGAAGATAGACGACGAGCTCGCTGTCCGTCTTCACCTGCCCGACGATGTTGCCCAGGTTGCCCAACTCTTCGGTCAGGAGCCCACGGTCCTTCTCCCCCACCCCACGTAGCGTAATTTTCAGGTGAGGCCCTGCATCGGTTGCGACGCCCGGCGCCTCGCCCGTGCCGCCATGCGCCGCTTCCACGGCTTGCGAGACGACATGCTCGGGCGCGCCGCCCGCGTTCGCCGTGTTTGTACCCGCGTTCGCGCTCGCAACGCTCTCCGGCGCCGCTGGCGCGGCGACAGGCGCCGCCTCGGCCGGTGCGGGCGCATCGCCGCCTTTCAAGCGCTCGAGCTTCGCGCAGATCGTCGCCGCGGCCGCCGCGTCGGGCTCTTCGCTTGCGCGATAGGCCGCGAGCTGATCGGCGAGCACGTCTTTCGTCTCGAGGAACGTGTCGATCATGTCCTTGCGCAGCGTCAGTTCATTGTTGCGTGCGCGATCGAGCAGCGATTCGAGAATGTGCGTGGTTTCGGTGAGCGCCGTGAAGCCGAACGTCGCCGCGCCGCCCTTGATCGAATGGGCCGCACGGAAGATGGCCGCCAGATCCTCGGGGTCCGGCGTGCCGACGTCGAGGTTCAAAAGCAGCTGCTCCATCTGTGCGAGCAGCTCATCCGCCTCATCGAAGAACGTCTGATAAAACTGTGTGATGTCGAGTGTCATGCTGAGTCACCGCGAAGAATCTGTGCCTGGCTTGCGCGCGAGGTATGTCGATATCCGTTCGTGCCGTATCCGTTGCCGCCTGGCTTCACGCGTGCAACGCCGCGATCAGGTCGGTCAGCGTGTCGAGATCGAGCGGCTTGGCAATCCAACCCGTCGCTCCCGCCGCGCGCGCCGCGTCCTTGAACGCATCCCCGTCCTCCGTCGTCAGCACGAAGATCGGCGTCGTCTCGTAGGAGGGCTCCAGACGCAGCGCCGCGATCACGTCGAGACCGCTGCGCTTGGGCATGTACTGGTCCGTCAAGACGAGATCGAACGGCTGCGCGAGCGCGCTCGAGAGTCCTTCGTCTCCATCGGACGCGACCGTGACCCGGTAGCCCGCTGCGCGCAGCGTCGCCGCCAGAATCTCGCGCATCGCGGCCGAATCGTCGATCGCCAGAATGTCCTTGATCATGAATGCCTCATCGCCCTTCGGCACGGCGTCAAAACGCATCGATGAAAACGCGCGCCGCCTGCCGGTTTCATTGCTTGCTACCTGTGCCGGCCGCCGGCGCAACGGCCGGCCCCGGCGCGATTTTCTCTGTCAGCGGGTTCGCGCCCGCGGCGTCGTTCGACAACGTCGTCGACGTCGAATCGTCACGCGTCATCGCCTCTTCCGATTTCCGGTTGAGCACGATGATGCTGATGCGGCGATTCTCCGGATTCAACGGATCCGCCTTGTCGAGGTTCTGCGTCGAGGCAAGGCCCAGCACGCGCAGCACCTTGCCTTCATCCATGCCGCCCGCGATCAGCTCGCGACGCGATGCGTTCGCGCGATCGGCCGACAGCTCCCAATTGCTGTAGCCCTTGCCATTGCCGGCGTAAGGCACGGCATCGGTATGCCCCTGTACGACGATGCGATTCGGCACATCGTTGAGCGTCTTGCCGATCGCACGCAGAATGTCGCGCATGTACGGCTCGACGTCGTCGCTCGCCGTCGCGAACATCGGCCGCTTTTGGGTATCGACGATTTCGATGCGCAAACCTTGCAGCGTCGAATCGATACGGATCTGCTGGCGGAACTGGCGCAGCACGGGATTCGCCTCGATTGCGGCCATCAGCTTCACTTGCAGGTCGTGCAAGCGAGCCTGCTCGCGTCGCTCGAGCGCACCGGAAAGCGCATCGAGCGCGTCCTCTGCGGCCTTGGCCGAGTGCGCCCCCTTCTGGCTCGTGCCGTCGGTGCGGCGCGTGACCCCGGCCATATCGGTCGAGATGTCGCGTCCACCGCCCTTCAGAATGCTCGAAGCGTCGGCGCTGCGATCGCCGCCGAAGAGCGCCGCCTTCAGCGGCTGGCTGAAATATTCGGCGATGCCTTTCAACTGAACCGGCGTCACGGCGCTCAGCAGCCACATGAGCAGAAAGAACGCCATCATCGCGGTCATGAAGTCCGCATAGGCGAGCTTCCACGCGCCGCCGTGATGCCCCTTCTTCGCGGGCGCCACGCGCTTGACGACGATTGCCTTGTCCTTTGCCTTGCTCATTGCGCGTTCATCCTCGCTTCATCCCGGGCCGCTTACTTCGCCTTCACGCGGCGCACGTGTTCCTCGAGCTCCGTGAACGACGGGCGCTCGGTCGAGAACAACACCTTGCGGCCGAATTCGACGGCGATAGCCGGCGCGTAGCCGTTCAGGCTCGCGAGAATCGTGACCTTGATGCACTGGAACATCTTGGTCGACTCGGCCACACGCTGTTCGGCGAGGCTGGAAAGCGGACCGATCAGTCCGTACGAGAGCAAAATGCCGAGAAACGTGCCGACGAGGGCCTTCGCGATCATCGCGCCCAGCACCGCGGGCGGCTGATCGGCCGAGGCCATCGTATGAACGACGCCCATCACCGCGGCGACGATACCGAAGGCCGGCATCGCGTCGCCCACGCGCATGAGCGCATGCGCCGGGCCTTCGCCTTCGGCATGGTGGGTTTCGATCTCCTCGTCCATGAGGCTTTCGATCTCGAACGCGTTCATGTTGCCGCCCACCATGAGCCGCAGATAGTCCGTCAGAAATTCGACGATGTGCTTATCGGCGAGAATCCTCGGGTATTGCGTAAAGATCGGGCTCTTGTCCGGATCGTCGATGTCGGCCTCGAGCGTCAGCGTCCCTTCCTTACGCGCCTTTGCAAGCAAAACGTAAAGCAGAGCCATGAGCTCCATGTAGACCTCTTTCGTATACTTCGAGCCTTTGAAGAGCGTCGGCAGAAGGCGGAAAGTGGCCTTGATCGTCTTCAGTCCGTTGCCCAGGATGAACGCGCCCAGGCCCGCGCCGGCGATCATCAGGATCTCGACAGGCTGGATGAGCGCGCCCAGATGGCCGCCCGCCAGCGCGTAGCCGCCGAAAACGGACAGCACGGTCACGAGTGTTCCAACGAAAATCAGCACTGCCGGGTCCTCATAGTGGTCGGCGGACAGACCGCCGTTAGTCAGGTTTACGGCAGGCAAATCGAAACTTTGAGGACGAGAGCAAACGGTTACGCGCCGTGCAAACCCTGAGTGAGCGGTTCGGCGCCCATTTGGGCCGGCGGCCGGGCCTGGCGAGCCGTCAGGCGGCGAGTTCGACGAGGCCGCCGGCGCTTGCCCGTTCGGCCGCCTTTCGGGTTTTGCCGGCCCGCGAAGGCGGCTGGCACAGCCCGCAGACGAAGCCGAGGCGCGGGTCGTGCGCGTGGGCGACGAAATGCCCGTTGCAACGCACGCAGGCCGTCATTTGAAGCATGCGCGAGTCGAAAAACCGCACGAGCGTCCAGGCCCGGGTGAGGGAGAGCAGCGGCTCGTCGCCGTGCAGCGACACATGTTCGAGGTAGAGCCGGTAGCTTTTGACGATCGATTGAATCGTCTCGCAGCTGCCGTGCGCGGCCATGAACCGGTAAATATTGAAGAAAAGCGACGAATGAACATTCGGCTGCCAGGTCATGAACCAGTCCGTCGAGAACGGCAACATGCCCTTCGGCGGCGAAACGCCTTTCAATTCCTTATAAAGCTTGATCAGCCGGTCGCGCGACAGGCTCGTCTCCGCTTCGAGCAATTGGAGCCGCGCGCCGAGCTCGATCAGCTCGATGGCCAGCGTGATTTCCTTCACTTCGAGCACGACGCTCTTGGTTGCCATAACGGCTCGTTGCTCCATTTGCTTGAATGGCGCGTCGCGAAGCACGCAGCGAAGCGGCCCGCCTGCACGCTATGAATACGCCACGAACACGCGGGCGCGGTGGACGGCGACGCTCGGCGCCCCCTCAAGTGCCCTTAGCCGATGGTCTCGGCCGGCTGTCCCGCCATCAGGATCGCCGCATGGACATGCCCGAGCTCCGCCGTCTTGCCCTTGTCCGCCAGTGACGAAAGCAACGTATGGTCGTCGAAGCGAAAGCGGCACAGTAGCTGATTGGAAGCCGCAAGCTTGATGGTCTGCGCAAACGAAAGGTTTGTGAGCACATTGGCAAGCTCGCCGGTGATGCCCATCCGGAACATGCCCATTGCCCGGTCCTCGCGAAGCAGACGTTGGGCAAGCAACAGATACGACAGGTTGACTTCCTTGATCTCGCTGAGCATTTCGCTGGTGGCGCTCATCATTCCCCCGAGTCGTTCAAATGGTCTTTCGCCCGGAAACGTTTGCCCCGCAAGGCACAATCCGCCCGGCATACACAGGTCGTTCTGATCTTTCGGCGAATTGTGTCGAAATGTAAAAGCAGTGGAAATCGGAAGAAGCCCGGCACGCAGCGTCGGAACTGTCTATTAAGCGTGTCGGAATTTTTCCTACAGGGCGGTTGAGTGCCGCTTCGGGAACCAGCCGCGGGGAGCGGTCGTCGTATCCGTGTCCGATAGCGATGGCTGAAACGGACAGGTGCGTTATGGTGGTGGTGATTATAGGAAGAATACAGATCGAGCCGCAACAAATGCCGGTATCGACGATTCAAATGCGCTGACTTTACCGAATCTTTACCGAATTTGCATTTTTACGGTGCGCCCCGCTGTTTCGGGCTGTAACAAGGCTTAAAGGTTTGAAAATGCACTAATAAGGGGGGCGTCGTCTCCCGATAATGGCAACCAAGGCACTCATGCGGCGCGGCAACATTGTCGCGCCGACTTTTTGAAGGAGGTTGACGCATGCGTATCGCCCAAATCGCGCCGCTTTACGAGGCCGTCCCACCGAAGTTCTACGGCGGTACCGAGCGCGTCGTATCGTATCTGACGGAAGCCCTCGTCGAACTCGGCCACGATGTGACGCTGTTCGCGAGCGGTGACTCGATCACGTCCGCCACGCTCGAAGCGGCCTGGCCGCGGGCGTTGCGGCTCGACCCGTCGATCCGCGATCCATTCGCGCCGCACGTGTTGCTGCTCGAGCAGGTGCGCCGCGTGGCAGGCGATTTCGACGTGCTGCACTTTCACCTCGATTATCTGCCGTTCTCGCTCTTCGCAGACGCCGAGACACCCTCCGTGACGACGCTGCACGGGCGGCTCGATTTGCCGGAGCTTCAACCTGTCTTCAATACGTTTTCCGATTCGCCGGTCATTTCGATTTCGCAGTCGCAGCGGCTCCCGCTGCCGCAAGCGCGATGGCTCGGGAATGTCTATCACGGTCTGCCTGAGAAACTTCTGACGCCGCAGCCGCATTGCGAGCCCGAGTATCTGGCCTTCCTGGGGCGCATCTGCCCTGAAAAACGCGTCGATACGGCGATCCGCATCGCAGCCATGAGCGGCCTGCCGCTCAAGATCGCGGCCAAAGTCGACAAGGCCGATCAGGAATATTTCAAGACCGAAATCGAACCGCTGCTGCGTCACGCGAATGTGGAATTCATCGGCGAGATCGACGAAGCGCGCAAGCCCGAGTTTTTGTCGCGCGCGAAGGCGCTGCTCTTCCCGATCGACTGGTGCGAGCCATTCGGCCTCGTCATGATCGAGGCCATGGCGTGCGGCACACCCGTCATCGCATTCAATCGCGGCTCCGTGCCCGAAGTCATCGACCATGCCGTCACGGGCTACATCGTCGAAGACGTGCAAGGTGCGGTGGCCGCGTTGCAGCGGCTCGACGAACTGTCGCGCGAAGAAATCCGCGCTCAGTTCGAACGACGCTTTACCGCTCAGGCAATGGCGCGGGAATATGTGGACCGTTATACGGCATTGATCGAACAGCGCTCGCGGCGTCCGGTACTGCGCAGCGTCGTTGCGGGATAAAAGAGCATCGAAGCTACCCGGTGCGGCTATGCACCGGGTATTCCTATTCCCACATTCGGCAGCAGCGCATTGCTGCATATCGCGTGAAACGAGCGCGAACCCGCATAAGCGCAGAAACGCGTTATGTCACGACTACTATAACGAAAGCGTTTCGAATGGTTTATTGGCCGATAACGAAGCGATCGCGGTTTTTGCCCGCAATCCATTTCGGCGGCTTGCCGCGCCCGCTCCACGTTGCGCCCGATTTCGGATCGCGATACTTCGGCGGCAGCGGGGTCTTCTTCGGCGGACGGCCGCGCCGCGCGGCTTGCGGGAAGCCGAGGTCAGTCGCCGACAATCCGAATTCGGCAATCTTTTGCCGAATGTCCGCGACGACCGTCGCAAGTTCAGCGCGCCTCGCCTCGTCCGCTTGCGCCTGCAGCTTTGCAATCTGAGCCTTCAGTTCTGCGTATTGGGACATCGTGGTCTCCCTTAAAAATTGATTTGTTCCGAGGTTAGACGGAAGTGACTGAGCTGGCAATGCTCAATTTACCTGGGTATACCATGTAATCGTATGATATTTGTTAAATCGGGTTACACAGTCGGTAAAGCCACATTGGCGATCAAATAGTCCAACATTCCGGCACCCTCAAGCAATCAATTCGCCGCGAATCGGAAAAAGCTTACACAAATGGTGCGCGACACCCGCCTCGAAATTGTTGCCTATGCGCGGCACATGAGGGAGCCGGGCCATAAGAGCAGGATTGGCGTTATTCATCATGAACGGATAGCCGGCCGTTTCCAGCAAATCGATGTCGTTCATGTTGTCGCCGAATGCAATGCACGCCGACGCTTCGGCGCCGAGCCGTTCGAGCGCATGCAGCAGTCCCCGCCCTTTCGATACGGACGGCGCCATCACTTCCAGGCAATCCGGAAGCGAATATGTCACGTATAGCGATGCGCCGAATTCGCGCTCGAGCTGTGCCGCTACCTGTTCGAGATCGCTGGGCTCGCCGATGTAGAGGACTTTTGCGATATCGCTGCCGTCGTGTTCCCGGACATCGACGATTTCATATCGAAAGCCCGAATCCTGATGCAATGCGAGCAAATGCGGCGCATCGCGATCGATGAACCACAGGTCGTCCGCGAACAGGTTGACGATTACCCGCCCGTGCATGCCAGCAATATCGGGCCGCACGAGCCTGCGCACGATGTCGCTCGGGAGATTCTGCGCATGAATGACGGTATCGTCCGGCGCATGGACGCGCGCGCCGTTCGATGTCACGAGAAAGGGTTTGATACCAAGCACATCGCGAATACCGGCAACGTCGCGATAATGGCGTCCCGTCGCAATGACGAAATGCAGTCCGCTTTCGGACAACCGGCGCACCGTGGCGATCGTAAATGGATCGAGCTGATGCTCGCTATTGAGCAAGGTGCCGTCGAGATCGGTCGCGATGACTTGATACATGGTGGAATAAGAGCGGCTAACTGAGCCAACGGCCGTCATTCTAGCGCTGCTCAGCCTGCCGTGCGGCGCGCCGCGCTAGCTGGACGGCGCCATGAGCCGAATCGGCGGCCGGCGGCCTCAGTCTTCCTTGGTGCGATGCGCTCACGTACTCGGCGAGCGATGCACCGAGACCGCCGCACAACGCGACGGGCAATCGCCCGCCAGGATCGAGGGCGTCGACGAGTTGCGCGATGTCGACACCCGCCTGCCGGAGCAATGCCGCCGCGGCAGGATGTGATCGATGCGCGAGCACCGTGGGCGCGAGCGCGGCATAAGCGGGTTGATTCGCGGCGCAACACCAGACGACGAGGCTGTCCCGATCGGTTGCCCCCGTTTGCGCGAGCAACGCCCCGGAAAAAGCATCCGGCACAACGCGGCCGTCCAGCGCCCGGTGCGCGTGCGCGATCGCGCGCAGACCGAGCCACGCGCCGCTTGCTTCGTCGCCGGACGGGAAACCGTAGCCGCCCGCAATCCGACAATGGCCGTCTTCGTCGAGGGCCGCCGCGATACTGCCCGTACCCAGTGCAACGATGACACCCGGCGCTCCGCCATGCGCGCCAAGCAAGGTCGTGTACGCGTCGCTCTCAACAGCGAGCGCCGCCAGTTCGGGCGGCGCCTTGGCAATGAACGCGCCGAGCCAGTCGGGGTTGTTGACGCCGGCAAGCCCGCACCCGAGTGCGCACTCGCGCCAGTCCAAGGTGCGCCCGAGGCTTGTAAATGCCCGCGCCACGGCGGCTTCGATGGCCTGCCAGGCCGGCTCGATCCCAAGCGCGAGAGCCGAGGCGCCGCCCGACGCCTGCGCAAGCTCGGCGCTCCCGGCATCGGCCAGCACCGCGCGCGTGCCCGTACCGCCGCCATCGATGCCGATGAAATACCGTACTGCTTTCGATCGATCCTTCATGGTTGCCTTTTGCTTAGTCGCACGCGTAACGATTCGTTCGAAAGGGTATCCGTAACCGCGAGCCGCGCCAATTGGCCGGATGGCCGAATATTCGACGGCCGGGATTCCGTTCACGATTGTCTTCGTTCCGCTATGCTTCGTACCCGACTGGAAATGCGTAAAACGCGCGCATCTCGGGCCACCTTCGAGGGCAAAAACAAATGGATCAGCGCTGCAACTGGGTCAGAACGCCGGCAGACGAGCAGTATCACGACACCGAATGGGGCGTGCCGTCGCGAGACGATCGCCATCTGTTCGAAATGCTCGTGCTCGAAGGCGCTCAAGCCGGACTATCGTGGTCGACGATTCTCAACAAGCGGGCGGGATATCGTCGCGCGTTTGCCGATTTCGATGTCGAAGCCGTCGCGCGCTTCACGCCTCAAAAGATCGAAGCGCTGCTGAACGACACCGGCATCGTGCGTAACCGCGCCAAGATCGAGGCAGCGGTCAACAATGCGCGCGCCGTGCTCAAGATTCGCGAGGAGCATGGCTCGCTTGCGAACTTCATCTGGTCGTTCGTGAACGGCGAGCCAGTACAGAACGATTGGGCAACCTACAAGGAACACGCGCCAGCCTCGACTCCCGCATCCGACGCCATGAGCCGGGCGCTGAAGGCCTATGGGTGCAAATTCGTCGGCTCCACGATCTGCTACGCGTTTATGCAGGCGGTGGGCATGGTCAACGATCATCAGTCGAATTGCGCGTGGCGCGAGCGATGTGCCGCGCTCGCGAAGCCGAGGCGTGCGAGCGCGCGACGGGGGTAATCCTGTCGAGGTGTTGCCAAGCGCAAGCCTGTAGTTAGCCTGAACAGGCCCTAGGACAATCCCGAATTGGCTCCAGCTCGGCGTCAATGCAACCGTTATCTGTGTTGAAGCGGCAACACGCCGCCCAGACAGGCGGATAAGACGATGAAAAATCTGCAATTCCTGACGCACCAGGACCTTTTCGATCGCGCAGTCGATCATCTTTTCGACCAAGGCCAAGCGGCGTTGTTACCGCGCGGTGGCGGTGCCTACCGTGGCTATCGCGGCGGTTGCCCCGTCGGGAGTCTCATCGCGCCGCGCGATTACCTCACAGCGGTCGAGGGCGTGCCCGTACGTTACATCGGGTATCCGCCGAACACGGTACCGGCCTATATGGATGCCGGCGTTGCCGCACTCAAGCGCGCGCTGCTGCGCTCACGCGTGAACGTCTTCGATCCCGTCACCGTCAATTTGCTGAGCTGCCTGCAAAACGTCCACGATGCGTTCGGTACGTGGGAATGGCGCGAGCGGCTCGAATCGATCGCCCGTCAGTTCGGTTTATCGGCCGCACGACTCAAAAAGCACGCGGCCTGAGAGCACGCGGCCCGAGGCTGCATGCGCAAAGCAGTACCGTCTAAGCGATAACCGAACGTCAAACGCAAACGGCGGCGTGCTTCAAAAGCACCGCCGCCGCTCGACACGACCTGCCTGGTCGTGCCCCAACGCGTCAAGCTCCTGCCCGTGCCCGCTCGCCGCAAACCTTGCGGCAGGCGTAACGCACCCGGTACTTAGTGGAGCTTCTTCGGCAACATCTGGCTGCGCAGGCGCTTGTGCAAGCGCTTGACTGCGGCAGCCTTCTTGCGCTTACGAACCGCCGTCGGCTTTTCGTAGCACTGGCGCTCGCGCAGCTCGGCAATCAGGCCATTCTTTTCGATCGCGCGACGGAAGCGGCGGATCGCCACTTCGAACGGCTCGTTTTCCTTCAGAACAATCGTCGTCATGTCACTTCCAAAGTTACGGTCAAATGCGTGGCGGCAGGGCTCACGCGCGGCTCGCCCCTCGTTCGAGGCCAGCGGCGATATCAATTGGACCGGCGATCATAACAGGAAAACCCCGCGCTGGCTAGTTTTGCAACAGGCGCGCTTTTTTGCGCAAGGTCTCGTATCACTCATCCATCGCGGCAAATCGGCGCTGATCGCCCTTCCATTCCCGACATAAAGCCTTGAAACCGGGGGCGCATGGGCGGCCCGCGCAAACGTTGCACGTGCCGCGGAGCCCCGCGGCACGTGGCTTCCGGACAAGGCACCCCGTATTCGTCGGTGAATTTGCCAATCGCTCCCTAAAGTTTCGTTCGTACCTCGCCGACAACCAGGACAGGCGGGCAGCGCCATTCGCGAAAGCGCGACGCCGAACCCCGTACGGCCTAGTTCCTGGACGTTTTCCACACGAGGAAAGAAATGCTCAACATCAACACCAACATCCTGTCGCTCTCGACGCAAGAGAACCTGTCGGGTTCGCAAAGCGCCCTGTCGACCGCTATCAACCGCCTGTCCTCGGGCAAGCGGATCAACACCGCTGCCGATGACGCCGCGGGTCTTGCCATCGCTACGACGCAAACCGCAACGATCAACGCGCTGAACCAAGGCGTGATGAACGCGAACAACGGTATCTCGATGGTACAAACCGCTTCGGGCGCCATCTCGTCGACCGTCGCCAACTTGCAGCGTATCCGCCAACTCGCAGTCGAATCGGGCGACGGCTCGCTCGGCACGGCCGCTCAAGCGAACCTGCAGACGGAAGTTTCGACGCGTCTGACTGAAATCAACCGTGTCGAATCGCAAACGACGTTCAACGGCCAAAACGTGCTGGGCGGCCTGGGCAGCGTGAACTTCCAGGTCGGCGCGAGCGCCAACCAGACGATCACGGCGAACTTCGGCACGACGAGCTGGACCACGACCGGTCTTGGCGTGTCGGGCGTCGACATCTCGTCGACCTCGGGCGCACAAAACGCGATCACGGCAATCGACGCCGCGCTGGCTCAAGTGAACAACTTCCAAGCAACGCTCGGTGCAACGCAGAACACGTTCCAAGCTGCTGTCTCGAATTCGCAAACGACGTCGACGAACATGTCCGCTGCCCGTTCGCAGATCCAGGACGCCGACTTCGCGCAAGAAACGGCCAACCTGTCGAAGGCGCAAGTGCTGCAACAAGCTGGTATCTCGGTGCTCGCACAAGCGAACTCGCTGCCGCAGCAAGTGCTCAAGCTCCTCCAGTAAGATTCGCACCTCGCATGATGGGCTGCAGTTTGCCCAGTCATGCGGCCAGGGTGCGGTACGCGAGAGAGCGCAATGCGCGCCGCACCCTGACCGGCAATATCGCAGTAAAGCAAAGCGTACGCGGGAGGCATGCCTCCCGTTGCGCATTGCTGATCGACCGGAATAACGACCGCTTGAGCGGCACAGCGACGCGGACTGTCTCGGCAGCACCGCACGGAGCCTGGAATGACGACAGCATCTTCGACGACCTCTTCGACCAACAGTCTGCTACAGCAGGCCGCGCAGTCCATTCTGAGCGGCGCGACGAAATCGACACTCGACGTCAACTCGCTCGTCTCCGCACTCGTCACCGCCAAGACAGCGGGTCAAGCCGCTGCGATCAGCACTGCGCAAAGCACCGACAACACCACACTGTCGGCGCTGGGCTCGATGAAGTCCTCGCTCTCCGCCCTGCAAACGGCGCTCGCCGGCCTGTCCGACGGCACCGCTTTCACCGCGCTCGCCGCAACGATGAGCGGCACCGGCGTCACGGCAACAACAACCACGGGAGCAGCCGCAGGCAGCTACTCCGTCAACGTTCAAAAGATCGCGACAGCCAATCAGATCTCATCCGGCGCCTACGCGAGCGGTGCGACGCTCGGCACCGGTACGGCGACGGTCGGTGTGGGATCGAGCACGATGTCGATCACACTCGATTCGACGAACAACACGCTCTCCGGCCTTGCTTCGGCCATCAACGGGGCTTCGACCAATCCGGGTGTGACCGCTTCGGTCGTCACCGCGTCCGACGGGCAGCATCTCGTGCTCACGTCGACGAAGACGGGCGCGGCCAATACCGTCACGATCAGTGGCGGCGCGGGCGTGAACGCCGGCCTGCAGACCGCGAGCTTCACGCAAGTGACAGCGGCCCAGGACGCCCAGTTGACGATCAGCGGCAGCACGATCACGAGCGCAACCAACACGGTGACGGGCGCGCTGTCGGGCGTAACGCTGACGCTCACGTCGGCGGCCGTCGGCACGACGCAGACATTGTCCGTGGCAACGGACAACAGCTCGATCGAAAAGACGATCACGAGCTTCGTCTCGGCCTACAACTCCTGGATCTCGACCGAGAAATCGCTGTCCTCGTATGACACGAGCAGTTCGTCGGCGGGACCGTTGCTTGGCGACGCCATGCTCAATTCGGCGGTCAACGGGATTGCCTCGATCGTCAGCGGCGGCGTCACATCCAGCGGCACGACGTACAGCCTCGCGCAGATCGGACTCGATCTTCAAGACGACGGAACGATCAAGCTCAATACGACCACGCTCGAATCGGCACTGTCGACGTCGCCCAGCTCGGTGCAGGCGCTCTTTAACGGCACCAACGGGATCGGCGAGCAGCTCAATTCGTTCGTCAATTCGTACACCACGTCGACCACAGGCCAGATCGATCAACGCACCACGACGATCAACGCGGATCTCACGAGCCTGACCGATCAAAGAACGGCCTTGACGGACTATCAAAACACGCTGGCCGACCAGTACAACGCGCAGTTCACCGCGCTCAATACGCTGATGACACAGACGGCGAACAATACGTCTTATCTCAATCAGCTGTTCGGCGGCAATGGTAGCGCCGGCACGATGAACAAGTCGTCATAACCGCAGCCCACCATTCGAGCAGGAGTCCGCAAGCATGTCGAATGAAACCCTGACGCGCGCCTATGAGTTGACGCGCACGCTCATCGCCGCGCTCGATGCGGGCGACTATTGCGTCGCCGCGGAGCTTGCCGACGAACGCTCGCCACTGCTCATGTCGCTCGGACGCGAGCAATCCGACGAAGGACTGGCAATGATCCGCGACATCATGGCGATGAACGCAACGATCATGGACAGGGCGGCGGCCGCCCGCGACGCGATCTCGGGCCGATACAACGATGCGCAGCGGCGCGTCGCCGCCGCGGGCCAATACCTCGCGACAGAACAATTGCGCTGATGCGCTATGCCGCCTGCCGGGCGGCGACATCGAACGAAGAAGAAGAACCGCGTGAATTGGGCGCGGTGCATCACTCTCGAAGCCGCGGCAACGCGGCTTTTTATTTCGCGTGTTTTTTCGTCCGCGAAATGAGCCCGAATATCCGCTCATTTCCGCGAATGAATTCAACGGATGCGCCGCTTAGAATGTCATGTGAAACGTGCAAGCGCGAAGCCGGCAGCGGCACGTCCGCGGCAAACCCGAACTGGAACGCAAGTCATGAACGAACCGCCGTCTTCTCCGCGCGGCGCGCGATCTGTCGAAATCCGGCAGATCTACTATTCCGACGAGACGCGGTTGCAACTCGACCCGGGATTCATCGCGCTCGATAACTGTGGCCAACGCCCCGACTGGCGCGAATATTGGCCGATGCGAACGTACCTGCTCGGCCATTCGCTCGAGGAAGGCACGCTCTACGGATTTTTCTCGCCGAAGTTCCGGCAAAAGACCACGCTCGACTCCGCGACCGTCCGTGCATTCATCGCGGCCGCACCCGCCGACGCCGATGTCATCGGGTTTTCTCCGTTCTTCGATCAAGGCGCCATTCACCTCAACGTCTTCGAACAAGCCGCGACCAACCACCCGGGGATCTGGCCGATCCTCGAAGCCGTGACGAAACTCGTGGCGCCGGGAATCGATCCGCATACCCTGCCGATGGATTCGCGCCACAGCCTCTTTTGCAATTATTTCGTCGCCACGCCGGCCTTCTGGCGTCTGTGGCTCGGACTCACCGAGCGCCTGTTCGCGATCGCCGAAGCGGGCACGAGTGCGCTCGCGCAACAATTGAACGCGCCGATCGCGTACGGCCCCGGTGCGGTGCCCTCGAAGGTCTTCATCATCGAGCGCATCGTCTCGCTGGTACTTGCCGCCGATCCACGCTGGCGAGTCCATCATTTCGATCCACTGCGCCTGCCGATGTCCGGCTCGATCGTGAGTGGCTACCCGGCAGATCTACTGGTGCTCGATGCGCTCAAGACCGCGGCCATCGAAACGCGCCGTGGACACTACCTCGAGATGTTCCAGCAGATTCGCGGCTCGCTCATGGACAACGCGCGCAAAGCGGCGGCCGTACGCGCATAAACGACGGAGCGCGTTGCGCTGAGACGTCAGCGCGCCTGCAAGTGCGCCTGCCACATCGCGGCAAACGCGCTCTCCAGGGAGCCCGCGAAACGTTTCGCATCGCAAAGCGACGAGCCGAGCATGCGCTCGCGCAATCCCGCGGAAAGCTTGCTCAACGGCGCCGATTCGCGGATGAATGCCACAGCCTTTGCGACATAGTCCTCGTCGTCGGCAGCAATCCAGTCGCCCAATTCGATGCTCTGAAGCACGCTTTCGCAAAGATGCCCCAGGAAGCGGTCGGCGCGACGGCACAGTACGGGCACACCCATCCAGAGGCTTTCGGCTGTCGTCGTCCCGCCCGGATAGGGGAACGGGCTCAGCGTGATGTCGACGCGGCCATAGGCCGCGAGATACTGCGCGCGCGGCGAAGCGCCTTCCATGATGAGCCGCGTGCGTTCGATGCCGAGCGCGTCGAAGCGCGCACACAGGCGTTCGCGCTGCGCCTCGTCGCCGAGCTGTTGTGCCTTCAGAAAGAGCTTTGCCTCCGGCACCGAGCGAAGAATCCGCGCCCATACCGCGAGCACCTGATCGTTCAATTTGACGAGGTCGCCGAAATAGCCGAACGTCGGCAGCCTGCGAATTGAACCGTCCGCTTCCCGGGCATCGACCTGCCGCGCCGCATGCAGGGCCGCGTCGGCGTCGGCTGTCGCATCGGGCGGCGTAAAGCAGAGATACCCGTGCGGCAGCCGCCAGGGGCGTTCGACGAAGTGACCGGCCTCTTCCGGCGGCAGCACCCATCGGTCGCCGAGAACATAATCGATCGCCTCCAATCCTGTCGACGCGAAGTACGCGATCCAGCTCGTTTGCACCGGCGCAGGCTTCCAGGCGAACACCGGCAACCGGTTGCAGTCGGTATGGCCCGACAAATCGACGAGCACATGGATGCCGTCATCGCGAATCATCCGCGCAGCCGATTCGTCATCGAGGTCGACAATGCTGCGCCACGCGGCGAAACGTGGCTTGATCCGGGCACTTAGCGCATCTTCATAGGGCCGCGTGACATAGGCATAGAGCTGCACACGCTGCGCGTCGAGATGCTTCACCACGTTCTCGATGAAAAATCCGACCGGATGAGTGCGCAAATCGGCCGAGACGAAGCCGATGCGCAATGGTGCCCCGCTCGCCGTATCGGCACGCCAATCGGTGTAGGGCGACACGTGCGCGCGCACGAGCTCGCCATAGCGGCGCGCCTCGTTCAGATAGGCCTCGGCACTCACCCCGCGTGCAAAACTCAGCGTGAAAAGCAGATTGCTCCAGGCTTCGTGCCACATGGGACGCAACGTCAGCGCATGCCGGAAACATGCGATGGCTTCGTCGTGGTGGCCTGTCTCGCGGCATACGATGCCGAGATTGAGCGGTACCTGCGCCTCGTGGGGCATCAGCCGTGCGGCCGCGCGATAACATTGCGCCGCCTCGTCGAGCAAGCCCAGCGTCTTGAGCGCATTGCCGAGATTGTTGTGGGCTTCGCCGAACGACGGATTCAGCGCGATCGCCTGACGGCAGTGGTCGGCCGCGAGCGCTGCGTCGCCGAGCTCGCGCAGCACGTTGCCGAGATTGCAATGCGCCTCGGCGAACGACGGATTGAGCGCAACGGCCGTGCGAAAGCTTGCCACGGCCGCAGCCGGCAGGCGCATGCGATGCAAGACGTTGCCGAGATTGTTGTGCGCACGAAAGCTCGAGGCATCGAGCGCGATGGCCTGCCGATGACACTCCGCCGCTGCAGTCAGCTTGCCCCACCCGAACAGCGCACAACCGAGATTGTCGAAAAACGATGCTTGCGGGCTGATTTCGATGGCGCGGCCGATCAGATCGAACGCATCGGCAAACCGCTGCTGCTGCATGGCGACGACGCCCGATAGATGCAGCGCATCGGCATGATGTGGCGCGAGCGCCAGCACGCGTTCATAGACCGCACGCGCTTCGTCGAGATGCCCCGCGCGATGCAGGGCCAGCCCTTCTTCGACGAGCCGTGCCGCGACCGGCGCCGCATGCGCCGCGGTAGCCGTCGTCATTGCGTCAGCTCCTGTACGCGATTCACGCGCACCTGCCACATCTGCTCGAAGGCCGTCGCGAGGTGACCCGCGAACCGCTCGGCGTCGGCAAGCGGTGACCGTTCGACGCGCTCGCGCAAACCCGAGCGCAATCGATCGAGCGCCGGCAAGTCGCGCGCGAAGGCGATCGCACGTGCAAGGTAGTCTTCGTCGTCGACGGCAATCCACTCGTCCAGCCCCACCGTGCGCACCACCATTTCGCCGAGGTGCGCGAGAAAGCGGTCGCCGCGGCGGGCCAGTACCGGCACGCCCATCCAGAGGCCTTCGACGCTCGTCGTCCCCCCTGGGTATGGAAACGGATCGAGCGCGATATCGACGTGGCGATAGGCGTCGAAATAACCTTCGCGCGATGACGGCCCTTCCAGCACGAGCCGATTCGCGGCGACACCGTGGGTCGCAAAGCGGGCAATCGTCTCGTCGCGGATGACGGGCTCGCTCAGCTGGTGATTTTTCAGCATCAGGCGCGCGTCGGGTACCGCGTGAAGCAACCGCGACCATGATGCGATGACGCCGTCGTTGAGCTTCTTGTGATTGTTGAAGCAACCGAAGGTGACATAACCGTTGGACAGCGCCGGCAGCGGTGCGACCGGCACACGGACGTCGGGCAAGGTGAAGCAGAGATAGCAATCGGGCAGCCGCCAGATCTGCTCGACATACTGCGACGCCTCGTTGGGCGGCACCACATGCGGATCGGCAAGCACGTAGTCGATTTCGGCGAGGCCCGTCGTCGCGAAATAACCGAGCCAGCTCACCTGCACCGGTGCCGGCCGCCACGCGAACATCGGCAGCCGGTTGCGGCCCGTATGGCCCGACAGATCGACGAGGATATCGATGCCTTCATCGTGAATCGCCTGAGCGAGCGCCGCATCGCTCATGTCGGCGACGTGATGCCATGCCGCGAAACGTGGCTTGATGCGCGCGGTGAGTTCGTCGCTTTGCAGGCCGTTCGAGTAGGCGATCGGCTCGATGCGCGAGCGATCCAGATGGCTCAGCACGCACTCGAGAAAGTAGCCCACCGGGTGCTTTCTGAAATCGGCCGACACGAATCCGACCTTCAGTGCGCGCGCACTGCCGCGTACCGCATCGAGCACGGGCCAATGCCGATAGGGCTTCGCGCGAGCCGCCATACGCTCGCCGAAGTAGCGCGCATCGGCCAGATGCGTTTGCGCGGACCATTCGGTGACATACGATTGCCCGAACAACACGCACGTGTGCGATTCGCCGAAATCGGGATCGAGCGCGCGCGCTGCGCGATAGCACTCGAGTGCGGCGTCGAACTGGCTCAGATCGGCCAGAATCGCACCGAGATTGTTGTGAAACGAGGGCGTATCGCCGCGCAGCTCGATCGCGCGCCGGGCGCAGACGACGGCGCGCGTGGGTACGCCCTGGCGCCGCAACGCGTTGGCGAGGTTATGCCAGGCGTCGGGGAACTCGGGATCGAGCGCGATGGCCTGCTCATAGACCGGAATGGCCTCGCCGACGCGGCCCGCCGCGTTGAGCGCATTGCCGAGTGTGTTGCAGGCCTGCGCCGATTGCGGATCGAGCGCGACGACACGCCGATAGTGCTCGATGGCCGCATTCACCTCGCCGCGAAAGAGCGCAAGGCCACCGAGGCCGTCGTGGGCGGCAGCCATCTGCGGCGCGAGTGCGGCCGAGCTACGGTAGCTCGCCGCCGCGCCATCGAGATCGCCTTGTGCGCGGCGCACGTGACCCAGGTTCATATGCGCTTCGACGAAGTTCGGGTTCGCCGCGATCGCCTTGCCGTAGCTGGCGGCCGCCGCCTCCAGCTCGCCCAGGTCTTTCAGCGCATTGCCTAGATTGTTGTAAGCCTGCGCATAACCCGGGTGCAGCTCGAGCGCACGGGCGCACTGCTCGAGTGCGCCCTTCGCGTCGCCGTTTTCGCGCAAGACGTTGCCGAGGTTGCTGTATGCCTCCGCATAATCCGCCTTCAGCGAGATCGCGCTGCGATAAGCCTGCACCGCCTCGTCGCGCGCGCCCGAATCGCGCAGCATATTGCCGAGGTTGTTGTAGTAGATCGCATTGGGATGCAGCGCGATCGATTCGCGGATCAGCGCGAGGCCGGCGTCATGCTGCCTGATTTGACACGCGAGCAGTCCCATGAAGTGCAGTGCGTCGGCATGCTGCGGCGACGCCGCGAGAATGCGCGAATACAAGGTCTTGGCTTCGCCAAGCCTGCCCGCCTGGTGATGCGCGAGCGCGTCGTTCAGCCAGGCGCGCAGCTGCGGCATGTCGTCCGCGCGGTGCGGCAACGTCTCGTTGCGTGTCTTCGTCATAGAGATCCCGGGAGATTCCCGATGCTGGCGATGCGCTCGCGCCACATGCCCTCGAACGCCGCCTCGAGATGGCGGGCGAAACGCGCCGCATCGACGAGCGGCGATGCGACGAGCGCATCGCGCAAACCGTCGCGCAGCATCGCGAGGCGCAGGGGCTCGTTCGCGAATGCCACGGCTTTCGCGACGTAGTCATCGTCGTCGTTCGCAATCCAATCTTCGAGCCCGGCCGAATGCAGCATGCTCGCGCAAATGCTCGATAAAAAGCGGTCGCCTCGCCGGCACAATACCGGCACGCCCATCCACAGGCCCTCGACGCTCGTCGTCCCGCCCGGATACGGGAATGGACTCAATGCGATATCGACGTTGCGATAGGCGGCGAAGTACTCGGTACGTGGCGAGCGTCCTTCGAGAATCAGGCGACGCGCATCGATGCCGTGTGCCGCGAAGCGCGCGAAGGTGGCCTCGCGCGTTTCCCGCACGTCGAGCTGCTTCGCTTTCAAGAAAAGACGCGAACCCGGCACGGCCTGAAGGATGCGCGCCCATACTTCGACCACGCGATCGTTCATCTTCATCAAATGGTTGAAACAGCCAAAGGTGACGTGCCGGCGCGTGAGCATCGGCAACGCGCCGACTTCCACGTTCTCCGCCGGCGGCGTGAAGCACAGGTAACTGTCGGGCAACCGCCAGAGCCGCTCGACATACTGATCCTCAGCGCCTGCCGGGAGCACGTGCCGATCGCCGAGCAGATAGTCGACAGCCGCAACGCCCGTACTCGCGAAATAACCGAGCCAGCTGACCTGACATGGTGCCGGCCGCCAGGCAAAAAGAGCGAGCCGATTGAAATTCATATGCCCCGACATGTCGACGAGGATATCGATGCGGTCGGCTCGAATGCGCTCGGCAGCCGCTTCGTCGGTCATACCCGAGATCGGCGTCCACTGGGCGAAACGCGGCTTGATGCGCGCGCTCAGCGCGTCTTCCAACCGGCGCGTCGGGTAGGCGACGAGCTCGATGCGCCGCGGATCGATATGCGCGAGCAGGCTCTCGAGAAAGTGTCCGGTCGGATGCACCTTGAGATCGCCCGAGACAAAGCCGACGCGCAACGGGCCGCACCGCTCGACGTCGAGCGAAACGTGCCAATTGCGCCACGGTTTCGCCCGCTCGGCCGCCAGCCGTCCGAACTCGCGTACCTCGTCCCTATACTCGGTACCGTCGAAGCGTTCGCGGTAGCTCAGAATGAAGAGCAGGTTGCTGCGTGCCTCGAGCAACTCGGGCCGCAGGCGAATCGCGACGCGGTAGTGTTCGATGGCCGCTTCGAGCGCACCCATGTCGACAAGCACATTCGCCAGATTGTTATGCGCCTCGGCATAGTCGGGCTTGAGTGCAATGACCGTCTCGAAGCACTGTGCGGATTCGGTGAGCTTGCCCTGATCGCGCAACAGGTTGCCGAGATTGTTGTGCGCCGGAACGTAGTCGGCCCGCAGGGCGATCGCATGACGAAAGCTCTCGATGGCGGCGGCATGCATGCCACGCGCCGCCAGCGCGTTGCCAAGGTTGCCGTAGTAGATTTCGCTGGCTCGATGGCTGATCGCGGCCATGATCAGTTCGGTCGATGCGGTGTAATCGCCCTCGTGATACGCAACGAGACCGAGCAAGTGCAGTGCGTCGGCATTGTCGGGGTGTACCGCGAGTATCTGGCGGTACACCGCCGCGGCCTCGGCGAGGCGCCCGGCTTGTTGGAGCGCAAGCCCGGTTTCGATGGGCGGTGCGGATAACGCTTCGGCTGACATCGTCTCACTCGCCGTATTTGCTGAGGTAGCGCTCGTAAGCCGCCCGCCAGGCAGGTTTGCCGTAAGCGCCGCCGCTTTCGTGCACGACGCTGATCGGCCAGGTGCCCATCGTCATCCCTTTGAGTTCGGCCTGACGACAAAAATCGAGATCGTAGAAGTGGAAGTCGAACTGTTCGTCGAAACGCAACCCGCTCGCGACGAGCCGCTCGCTGTCGGCCGCAAGCATGAGCCCGTCGAGCAATTTGCAGGCAACGCCTGCCGGGCCGAAGCGCGACACGACATCGCACGGGAAACCCTTGCCATGTCCCACCGTGCCGCTCAGAAACTCGGGCCTGTCCCACTTGAGATCGGGCGAGAACGCCCACGACGGCTGACGCGGCATGCGCCGCGTGTTGCCGGCCAGACCGACGATGTCGAAGCGCCCGAGGGCTTCCCGGATGCGCTCGGCCCAGAAGAAGTCGCTGAGCGATACGTCATCGTGAATGAACACGAGCACTGCCGGATGCTCTTTCGCATGCTCGATCGCACGGTTGTAGATCGTCGAAAGACCGGTCGTGTTGTTGTCGAACAGCAGCAACTGTTGCACGGGGGGATGATCGTAGAGCTTGAGGGACCGGGCGAGCGCGGCGTTTTCGACGAACTGCGCTTCGGAGTATCGGGTGCCACAGACGAGTCGGATCGGCTTCATCGGAGTCGGGAAAGTGTCGGTTAAGGCGTAGGGCGCTTTCATGGCGCATTTATGCCGCTTCGAGCGTCAGGTTCTCGCGCAGTGCCCCGGCTACGCGCTCGGGCGCATTCCAGAGCAGCACGTCGACGATCGACAGATGCGGCTCATAACGAAACGGCGCGGGATCGTAGGCAAATTCGGTGACATCGGCGAATTCCAGCGCGACGCCGATGCGCGCAAAGGCCGCGGGATCGAACAAGGCGCGTCCCCCGGCCGGGTTGACATAGCCCGTCGCACCGAGTGCGTTGCAGACGAACGGCGCCCAGTCGCCCGCCTCCATCTGCTCAGGGAAATCGAGGCCGAGTTGCGAGCAGATCCGATATGAAAACGGAATGCCAAGATAGCCGCAGACCGTGCGCAGCGTGCTCACGTTGAGTGCGCAAAGCGAATCGTCGGCGGCACCCGCGAACGCCGCGCGCACCAGCTCGCTCACCTGAGCATGAAAAGGTGCGTGCCGGCGAAAGGCCGTGAGCTTGCCGAGGATGCTCGCCTGCGCGCCAGCCGGATCGAGCACGCGCGCCTCGTGCGTGCGGATCGAGATCGAGCTGTTGGCGAGCGGCACGTTCAGGTATTGCCACCCTTCTTTGGGGTGCAGGATGCGGTTGCGGTTCATCCAGGTCTTCGGCGTGTACTGCGTCACGTCGAAAACGATCCATTCGTCGACGGCCGCGATCAACGCAAAATGACCGAAGTACGGAAAGAAGTACGGTTGCATGATGCCGAGCTTCACGCGGGCACTCCTTCGTGCGTCGCGCCCGCGGCAAGCGCCGCACCGATCGCCTCGCAGACGCGGCCCACCGCCGCGATATCGACGTGTGCGCCAACCGGCAGCCGCAGCCACGACGCGGCGACGCCGCAGGCCTCGATATTGCGCGTCGCGAGCGCGGCGATCAGCGCGTCGCGCGAGAGGCTCGCCGCGTCCTCGTCGAGCGCGCACACCACCGTTTGATGATTCGACACCTCAACGCCGGACGGCTCGACCACACGTATGCCGGTCATGCCGCGCAGCCCGGCGCGGTAAGCCTCGAAGCACGCGCGATTGTGCTCGCGGTTGGCCTCGAAATCATCGAGCGACAACAAGCCGAGCGCGGCCTGCGCCTCGGACATGCGCCCGTTGGACGTCTTGACGACCGACACCGGCCGGCCCGCGCCGTAGCTGCTGCGGATGTTGCGCAATCGTGCCGCCAGCTCGTCGTCATCGGTAGCCACGCAGGCACCGCCGCCCGCATTGACGACATCGGCGGCATCGAACGAAAAGACCTCGAGGGCTCCGCCATGACCGGCCCGCCGGCCCGCCACCGTGATACCGAAGCCTTCGGACGAGTCGAACATCAGCGGCACATCGTGCGCACGGGCAAGCGAGGCTAGCGCCGCGACGTCGCAGGCGTCGCCCCACATGTTCGCGCCCACGATCGCGCCGACGCGATCGCCGCGACCGACCCGTTTGGAACAGACACCCACATCGAGCTGGCCGCTTGCAGCGTCGGCCTCGACGCTCAGTGTCGATACGCCGCACCAGTTCAGCGCGTGCGTCAGCGCGCTCGTGCAAACGCGGGGAACGAGCACGGGCGAAGCCATACCGAGCGCTTCGCTCGCCATCATGAGTCCGATGGTGACGTTGGTCACGCATACCGCGTGCCGCACATCGAGCCGCGCCTGCAAGCGCTCTTCGAAGGCGCGCGCGAGCGGTCCCTGGTTCGTGTAGTAACGCCGCTCGAAGATGTCGCGCATGGCCGCTTCGAAGCGGTCCCATGAAGGCATGTTGTGCTGACCGATCCGCAGCGGCGCCGCGAACGCGGGGGGCATGGCGCGGCTTGTGTCGAACGCGCTCGTCATCGCATCGCCCTCCGCATGGCATCCGCATCGTGGATCGCTGGCGCATGAGCCCGTACGAAAGCGAGCAGATCGACTACGGCGTCGATGTCCTCGAGCGTGACGAACTCGCCGCATGGCAGCAGCATGAATCGTTCGGCGAGCCGATCGGTCACGGGCAGCACGGCCGGCACATAGGGATAAGCCATCGGCTTGCTGTGCAACGGCGGCGCATAGTAGGCGCGCGCGAGGACGTTCTCCGCATTGAGAATGTCGATCGTCAGCGCCCGGGCAAGCGGCCAGTCGTCGAGCAGCTCGACGACGATGTTCTTGTAGCTCGTCGGCTGCGACTCGTCGAAGGCGACGAGTCGAATTCCAGGCAAGCCGGAAAGCGCGTGCCGATAGCGCGCATACCGGCTGCGATTTCGCTCGACCTGCGCGTCGAGCTCGTCCAGATTGGCCAGTGCCATGGCGGCATGCACGTCGCTCAAGCGTGCATCGAGCGCACCCGGCGCATCGATGCGACCGTCGCGCAGCGCGACGAGCCGATCGGCCAGCGCCTCGTCATCGGTCGTGACGTACCCGCCCTCGAAACCGTTGACGAGCTTGCTCGCGTGAAGCGAAAAGCACTCTGCGTCGCCGAACGCGCCGACTTTGCGCGAGATGCCGCGCCCGTCGAGACAGCGCTCGTAGACCGATTCCACCCCATCGAACAGCAACGGCAGGCCGCTGTCAGCCGCGAGCTCGACGAGCCCGCTCGCGTCGCAGCAATTGACGATCGGGTGGACCGCGAGCAGCAGCGCCGTATCGGAACCGATGCACGCGGCGGCGGTTTCGGCGCTGATCGCGAGCGTGGCCGGATCGACCTCGCAAAAGCGCGGCACGAGCCGAGTCCAGGCAACGACGTCGGCCATACGCCGATAGGTCAGCGAAGGCATCACGACCTCGCGCCGCCCGGGGCGCGCGAGTGCGACGATCGACGTGGCCAACGCCCAAAAACCGCTGCAAAACGTGACGCAGCGGGCAACTTCATGAAATTGAGCGAGCCGCGCTTCGAGTCGGGCGGCGACGACGCCCGTGGCGCCTGCCCCGTCGCCATGCGCATCGAACATCGGTCGCGCGTAGTCGAGAAAACGTTCGATCGCCGGCTGGACGAGATTCGACGTCGACTTCGGCACGGCAAAACGCTTGTGCCCACCGAAGAGCGCCAGATCGACGAGCATGGGTTGCTCGTGGCGTGCGTTCATCGCGAGGTTCCTGTTGCGCCGCTTGCGGCCGCACCGCGCCGGCGCAGCAACACGTCGTAGCGATAGTGAACCGAAAAGAATCCGCCGGGCATCGTCGAAAAGCTCGCGTCCCAGCCCGCATCGCCCGCCATGTCGGCGAACGCTTCGCGCGTGCGCCACAGGCCGATTTGCGCTTGATGATCGTCGAGCTCGCCCGGCAGCGGCTCACGCGGCGCATAAAACGCGGCCGCGCGCGCGCGATCGGGCAGATTACCGATAAAGACCGATTCGACGTTGACGAAGCGCGTATTCAGCAGCGCGAGTGTCGCGCGGGCATCTTCTTCGGAAAAGTAGGCGAAGCTGCCGTAGCAGAGGACCTTGGTGAAGCGTTCCGGTGCGGGCTCGGCGCGTAGATACTGCGCGGCGCCATCGGCGACGAAACTCACGCGCGGCGCCTGCGCGAAGTGACGGTTGGCGATGTCGATCAGATACGGGGAGAGGTCGACGCCTACCAGTGCGCTACACCCATCGACGAGCCGTTGCGAGAGCGCACCGTTGCCGCATGCGAGATCGAGCACCACGTCGGCTGGCGTCAATGTCAACTGCCGCTTGATTTCCTCGACGATGAGATCGATCTGCTCGTCCGGTACCGGCTTGCCGTGCACCGTTCTCTTGACCTGCGCCCAGAAAGCGTCGGGCGCACAGGTGCGGGCATGCGCATCGTAATCGACGGTGGGATAGTCGCGCTCGGCGGCGTTGGCGTTTGACATGATCGATGTGGCGTGTAATGGGGCTGGCGTTTGTTGCGTCCGTTTGTTGCGTCGTCTATCGCTTCAATTCGAGCGGCCGCGCGCCGCGCACGAAAGGACGACCTCGATGATGCGCCGCTGATCCTCATGATCGAGATCCGGGTAGAGCGGCAGGCAGAGCACTTCGCGCGAAACTTCACTGGCAACCGGCAGATTGCGCGTGTCCGCCGACGCCAGCCCGCGATAGGTCGGAAACTCGCTGATGAGCGGAAAGAAGTAGCGGCGCGCCGCGATCTGATGCTCGCGCAACGTCTGATAGAGGTCGTCGCGGCTCACCCCGAAATCGGACGTGATCCGCACCGGGAAGTAGGCATAGTTGCGCGTGCAATGATCGGCCGTCTCGTGCAGCACGATGCCCGGCACACCCGTAAACGCTTCGCGATAGCGCAGATCGATCTGCGCGCGCGCTTCGATCACGCGATCCATATGCTCGAGCTGCAGCAGACCGAACGCGGCCTGCACCTCGTTCATCTTGCCGTTGATGCCGGGTGCGACGACGGTTGTCTCGTCGATGAACCCGAAGTTCTTGAGGTTGTCGATACGGCGTTTCATCTTGGCGTCGCGGCAGACAATCGCGCCGCCTTCGAACGTATTGAATACCTTCGTGCCATGAAAGCTCAGAACCGAGAGATCGCCGTAGTCGAGCACCGAGCGCTCGTGCACGCGCACACCGAACGCATGTGCCGCGTCATAGATCACGCGCAGTCCGTAGGTGTCGGCGAGCGCGTCGATACGCTCCACCTCGCACGGGTTGCCATAGACATGCACGGGCATGATCGCCGTGGTGAGCGGCGTGATGGCAGCCTCGATTCTGGCGGGATCGAGATTCATGCTGACCGGATCGATATCGGCAAACACAGGCCGGATGCCGTTCCAATGCAGCGCGTGCGTGGTCGCCACGAAACTGAACGGCGTCGTGATGACTTCGCCCGCGATTTTCAGCGCCTGCAGTGCCGTAATCAGCGCGAGCGTGCCGTTGGCGAACAGCGACAGGTGCTCGACACCGAGGTACTCGCATAGCGCCGCTTCGAGCCGTTGGTGGAATACGCCGTTGTTGGTGACCCACTTGCGCTGCCAGATCTCCTCGAGATAGGGCGTGAACTCGGCAAGCGGCGGTAGATACGGCTGCGTCACCGGCACGAAGCCTTGTTTGGGGTCGGCGAGCGTCGATACGCGCGTATTGATCGGCTGGTCGCGCTCGTCGGCTCCGTCGGCCGCCTCATCGACTCCGATCGGTCGCAGCGCATCGACCGGCGCTTGCATCGGAAACCGATCATCGAGAGAAACGGCGCTCGGCAATTCGTTAGGCTTCATCGAGGAGGCTGTCCTTATCAATCGTCAGGCGAACCGGGCACCGCGCATCAGCGCGCAAACTCCGGCACGCGTCCCTTCGAAAACAGAAAAAACGGTTCTCGGCCGTTGCAGCCGAACGTCTTCGGATCGACCTCGGCAAGCACCGTCGTATGCGAATAGAGATCGCCCGCGAGACCTGCCGCGCGGAACCGGTCAGCGATATCCGCCCCGAAGAGCCGCACGTGATCGCTCTGTCCGAAGTAGTGAGTCGCGAACGTACCGGTCACCGGCTTGTTGAGTTCGAACGTATTGCGCAGCACCGGCGAATAAGGCGTCTGAGCAATCAGATGGCCGTCCGGCGCCAGGCAACGGGTGAGTTCGGCCATTGCGCGGTCCGGGTTCGCGACGTGCTCGAGGACGTGATTGCAGATCACCACGTCGAAATACCCATCCGGGAAAGCGAGCTGCTCCACATTGAGCCGACGGTGATGCTGCGCGCGCGGATGCAGATCGCCGACGACATACTCGAGCGGTGCGAGCGCGCGGATGCGCGGCTCGATGCGCGCCTCCGGCGCGATATGAAGGATGCGCTTTTGCGGCGCGTCTTCGAGCAGGCGGGAGAACGCGAGGTAGAGCCACAAGTGCCGGTCGCGATCGTTGCAGCCGCAATTGGGACACTGATAGTGTTCGAGCGTCGAGCCGACCGATTCCACTTGCTGCATGAAGCTGCGATCGGCTTTGCCCGCTTCGGGATGAGGCAACCAGCCCGACACGGGCTGCTCGCAGACGACGCAGAACGGTTGCTGCGCGACAGCCGCGGCCGGTGCGGCCGGTGCGGCGGGTGCGTTCTGTACCGCGGGCGCGGCCTGCGCGCGCTTATTGCGGACCGCCACCCGCTCCGCTACCGCCGAGCGCGCGTGAGCGAGATCGGCGGCAAAGCGCTCGGACGTATAGAGCTGGTGGGGCGCAAGCTCCGTGAGCTCGCCGAGATTGGCCATGAGACGTGCAATTTCCGGTAGAGCAGGCGCCCAGTGTTGATAGAGGGCGCGCAGTGCATGTTGTGCCGTTTGCAGCGCAGCGCCTCGCAAATTGCCGGCAGCCGCCTCGCCGCGCACCATCAGTTCCCACTCGTAGACGCCCGCGCTGAAGTTCGCGGCCGCGGGCGCCGAAGCTTGCGAGGAATGCTTGCGGAATGCGCTCAGATAGCCGCCGACAGCCAGCAGCGGGGCCTCGGCGGCGCAGTTCAAGTAGAGTGCGACGTCGCCGAGGAAATCGAGGACCCAGCTCCGATAGTCGAAGGCGCGCGAGATATCGACGCGCTCGCGCACGAGCATGATGTTGCTCGGCTCGCCGATGAAATTGTTGAGCTTGCCGACCATGTTTTCGACGATTGTCGACCGATCGATGAGCGCGGCCTGCCCGGGCGGCAGCAACGAGGGTGGCGTCGCGACGATGGCGTCGTTTTCGTCGATGATGACGCGCGCATGAAATGCCAGGGCCACACCGGGATTGGCGCGCAGCGCGTTCACGAGCGTCTCGACCGATTCCGGCATCAGCATGTCGTCGTCGAAAAGCCACTTCACGTACTGGCCGCCCGCCTTGTCCCAGAGCGCGCGCGAATTGCGCGTCCCTTTTTGGAAACCGTGGTGGAAATACCGCACGCGCGGGTCGTCGAACCGCTCGACGATTTCCCGCAGCACGCCCTGGGGCGTGTCGTCGCCGACGAGGATTTCGGTGTCCTCGAACGTCTGGTTGAGCGCGCTCAGGATCGCGCGTCCCAGAAACTCGGCCTTGTAGGCGGGAATGAGAATGCTGACAGTTGGCATTGAAGCGGTCCTTCGAGGGTTGAGCCGGCGGCGCGACCGGGGCGCGCGAAATCGGCACGATGGCATGCGGCGCCGCGCGGTCTTTGCGATGCTGGAAGATTAGCGGCGGCAGCAGCGCTTCAATCGGCCAAACAGACGCCGATTTGGCCGCTATATTGGCGCTTGAGCCCGTGCGACAGGGCTTTCGGGGCTCTCGGGTTTTTGGGGGCGAAGGGGAGCCCGTGGGGATAGCCAGCGCCAGCTGGTGGCTGCCGGCCGGCTCCTCCCGGAGCTGCCCCAAGCAGCGCCGGGCGGCAAAGCGGCGCGCCGTGGAGATTCCGACGCGGGTCGGGGCGCGTTCGCGCCGCCCGCGCCTAGGGCCGAGCGCCGCGCCCGAACGCTGGCCGGTTGGGCGCTCAGGAACGCGCCGCGCTCTGGGATGGCCGAGCCGCGATGGGCCGGATGGCTTCGCGAACGGTATCGCCCGCGGGCTGCGATTCGTCGATCGACGTACGGCCGCCGTCGCGGAAGAACGCCTGTTCGGCCGCCTTGTTCATGACGAGAATACTGATACGGCGGTTCGTGGGCTCGCCCGCGCCATTGCCCGCGAGCGGCAAGACGTCGGCCAGACCGCGCACCTGCAGCACTTTGTCATCGTGCAGGCCGCCCGCGATGAGCGCGCGCCGCGCCGCGTTGGCCCGCTCGGCCGAAAGCTCCCAGTTCGTGTAGCCGACCGGGCCGCCCACGTAGCGGACGTCGTCCGTGTGACCGGCAATCGAAATGTGGTTCTCCACATCGTTGAGCGTCCCGCCGATCTGCTGAAGAATCGTTACCGCATAGTTTTCGAGCCGCACGCTGCCCAGTGCGAACATCGGCCGCTTTTGCGAGTCGACGATCTCGATGCGCAGGCCTTCGGCCGTGATCGAAATGCGGATCTGATCGCGGTACGCGTTGAGCGCCGGTGTATGTTCGATCAGCGCCGTGAGCTTGGCCTTCAGTTGTTGCAGGCGCTGCAAGTCGGCCTGCGCGAGCGAAGGCGCCACCTTCGCGCTCGCCGGCTCGGGCTGCGTCTGCGCGCCCACGCCGGGCCGCGTGTCGATGATGTTCTGCCCACCGCCTTGCACCACGCTGGGCCGCACCGTGTCGGCGCTTTCCTTGCCTTCGATCATCGCCGAGAGCGGCGTGTTGAAGTAGTCCGCGATGCCCTGCTTGTCGTACTTCGAGGTCGAGCCGAGCAACCACATGAGCAGGAAGAAAGCCATCATTGCCGTCACGAAGTCGGCATATGCGATCTTCCAGGCACCGCCGTGATGACCGCCGTGCTCCTCGGCCCTTTTGCGCCGTACGACAACGCTCATCGGCCGCTTTTCTGCGGCCTCGCGTGAAAGTCTGTCACCCATGCCGCGCCCCTTACGATTGCGCCTTCGCGGCGCCCTTCGTTGCGCGCACAGCGTCGTCGAGCTCCTGGAAGGTCGGCCGATCGGACGTGAAAAGCACCTTGCGTCCAAATTCCGCCGCGATCGAGGGCGCGTATCCGCTCAGCGATGCAAGCAGCACCGCCTTGACGCAGTGATAGGGCTTGGCGGCGGCGCGCCCCTTGGCGTTGAGCAGATCGGCGAGCGGCCCGATGAATCCATAGGACAGCAAAATGCCGAGGAACGTGCCCACGAGCGCGCCCGCGATCATCTCGCCGAGGACGGCCGGTGCCGCGCCGACGGAACCCATCGTATGCACGACGCCCATGACGGCCGCGACGATTCCGAACGCCGGCAGCCCGTCAGCCATTTTTTGAATCGCGTTGGCCACGATCGATTCTTCCGCGTGATGCGTGACGAGCTCTTCGTCCATCAGGTCCTGCATTTCGAGCACGTTGATGTTGCCGGTCGACATCATGCGCAGATAGTCGAGGATGAAATCGAGCAGATGGTGATCCGAAACGATGTGCGGATACTTCTGGAAAAGCGGGCTTTGCTCGGGCGCATCGACGTCCGATTCGAGCGCCATCATCCCTTCCTTGCGGGCCTTTTGCAGCAGCTCGTAGAGCAGCGCGATGAGCTCGAGGTACTTCGTCTTGTCGTAGCCGCGGCCATGAAAGACCGTTGGCAGGCTCTTGATCGTTTTCTTCAGCGTGGGAACGGGGTTGCTCACGACGAACGCGCCGAACGCCGCGCCAAAGATGCAAAGAAGTTCGAACGGCTGAACCAATGCCGGCAGATGGCCTCCGACGCCGACGAAACTCCCGATGACCGAACCCAGTACGACCACCCATCCAATTGCGACAAACATGCTCTCTCCCTGTAGCCGCGAGTGCATTCACTCGCGTGCCGGCCCGGCGGCACGGCTTCGTTTCCTTCAGATGTGCTAACGGCTCGGCGCGGGCCGATCTGAAGACCGAGCTCATACGAAATTACCCGGCCGCTATCGCCCTAATTCACGAACCGGTACAAATGACCGCGCGCCCGCATTCACTTCGTCTGATTTGCATTCGAAGCACCGACGTTCGTTGGTGAGGACAACATCATCGAGAGCCTTTCACCCGCCGCGCGCGTTTCATCGTGCCCGGCTTCGAAGAGAAAACCTGGAGAGGCAATCAATGACATCGACACTTCTCGCCGGCGTCCGGCGATATAGCGCGTCCGCCACCGCAGCTTTGCTCGTTTCGCTTCTATGCTCGACAGGCGCAAGTGCCACGTCGACACCGCTGATACCGCAGGCGCTATTGCCTGAAGGCATCGTCGAGGGCACTAGCATCGGCAACGGCCCAACCCGGGTGCATGCGTTTACCGGCGTGCCCTACGCCGCGCCGCCAATCGGCGATTTCCGTTGGCGCGCGCCCCAACCGGTTGCGCGATGGACCGGTGTACGCCGCGCAACCGAGTTCGCGCCGCGCTGCATGCAGTCCACCGGATGGGCCAAGAATTCGCGGTCCCTCCAGATGAGCGAGGACTGTCTATATCTGAACGTTTGGACGCCGGCAGCGCACGACGCGCAGGGCGCCAAGCTGCCCGTACTCGTTTATTTCCACGAGGGCGATCTCGAGGGAGGCGATGGGTCCGACGCGCGCATCGATGGTGCGAGCCTGGCCGCAAACGGGATCGTCGTCGTCACGGTCAACTATCGGTTGGATGTGTTCGGCTTTCTCGCCCACCCTGAAGCCATCGCGGAGTCTGGCTACGGCGCGACCGGCAATTATGGGTTCCTCGATCAGCTTGCAGCGCTTAAATGGGTGCGGGACAACATCGCGAAGTTCGGCGGAGACAGCCAGCAGGTGACGATCGGCGGGCAAGGCGCGGGCGCGGTGTCCGTGAGCGCGCACATGGCCTCACCGTTGTCGCGCGGATTGTTCGCGCGGGCGATCGGCCAAAGCGCCGGCATGTTCGCGCCCATCAACGCCTGGCCCAAGGAACACGCGCAGCGGGTTTCGATGCAGTTCGCCACTCGACTCGGCGCACCCTCGTTGCAAGCACTGCGCGCGAAGCCGGCCCAAACGCTGCTTGACGTTACCGATGCCGATGACGAAACACTGCTGTTCGGCTTCTGGCCGATTGTCGACGGCTACTTTCTGACGGACAGCCCCGAGGCCGTCTTTACGGCCGGTGCACAGGCACGCGTGCCGCTGTTGATCGGATCGAACTCGCAGGAGGGGCACTTCAGCGGCATATTGGAAGGACGCGCACCGAGCGCCGAAAACTGGCGTCAAGCGCTCGAAAACCTTTTCCCGTTCGATGGTCCGGGCCGGATCATGGCGCTGTACCCCGCCCACGACGAACAAGCGGTCATGCGCGCGGGCACCGCGCTCGCGAGCGACATGATGTTCGGTCTCAGCACACGTATCTGGGCGGACCTGCATCGGACGACGGGCACGGCGCCCGTCTACTACTATTTCTTCACGCAACCTCGCCCGCCACTGTCGAGTGTCGCGTCAAAAGAGCAAAAGACTGACGATGAAGCACGGCCCAGGCCCGTCATGGGTGCTGAGCACGGCGCGGAAGTCGAATACATGTTCGACAATCTGGCGAAGCAACCGCAATACGCGTGGACGGCGCAGGATCGCGAAGCGGCGCGCGTTTTTTCCAGCTACGTGACGCGCTTCATCAAGACGGGGGACCCGAACAGCCAAGGTCTTGCCGATATTCACCCGTCTGGCGCCCGCCCCGACTTCAAGCGCGACGGGCTGCCCGTCTGGCCTGCCGCGCGGGAAGAACGCGGCGGATTGCTGCGTCAATCGATCGGCAGCGAAACGCGCACGATCGTCGATACCGATTCGGCGCGATATCGCCTATTGCACGAGTTTTATAAGACGACGCTTTCGAATGTCGCGGGTATGAAACCCTGATTCGCGCGGGGCGCGGATGTCGAACCCCGAGGGCACCGCGCCTCTTCGCAGAATTTGCCGGGACTTCGGGATGCGCGGCATCGCGACGCCCACTCTCGCATACGATCCCGCCCACGACTAAAACCGATCCAACGAACATGCGCACCGACGGCGAACGGGATGACGGCCATACCCACTCCGCATGGCCTCTGGGCGACGCGGGGGACGATGCGCACGTCGATGCCAAGCGCGATGAGGGCGTGCGGGCATCGCCATCCCGCGGCACTGCCTCTCGGGCCGTCTTCGTCGATCTCGAGGCTTTGGGTGGTACCGGCGGCAGCGACGATGGATGCCGCCGTCCCGCCAGGATTCATCCGACGCAGACCGCGGCGCCGTTTGATCCGCGCGACGTTCCGCTTGTGTCGCCGGTTTTGCGGTTGGCCGAGATGCAGCCGGTCGCGGCCGCCGTCGGGCCTTTGCTGGCGTCGTTGTATCGGAGCGAAGATAACGTACTCTGGGAGGTGTTCCGCTGCGCCGGTCCCGTGAGCAATACGCTCGTAACCGCGAGCGTTTTTTATCGCCGCGCCGGCGTCGCGGCTGCGGAGTATCGGCATGTCGATACCGGCGACGCGGGACCCGCCGTCGCCCGGCGCCTCATCACGGGGCTCGATACTGCGCTCGATCTGCTTCGCTCGGCCGAAGCGAGCACGAATGGCATCTATGAAGGCCATATGCTTGACGAGTGGCTTGGTTCGGACGAGGCCGGCAATGGTATTGGCGTGGATCGACGTGGCGAGGCCGGGGCGGTCCGTTTCGATCTTCGCGGGATATTGACTCACGACGTCAAAGGTCATCGCAAGCCGCATTTCAACATCGACAATTGGCGCTTCGGTGACGGTGCGATGCCCCCCGCGCACCGCCGCACCATCGAAATATTTGGCGCGCTACCCAGCGAATTTCTCGAACGCGGTGCGCGTCGCGTGTTGCGCTACAGCGATCGAGAAATCGCCGAAATCATCAAGGGAAACCATCGTTTCCGCGATGGCAGCAGGTCCCTTGGTCGCGACACCGACGAACTAAGCGAGCTGCTGGTGAAACGCCGGGATCAAATGCGCATGAGCATATTCGGCGAATCCGACGCGCATGAGTTCGGACCGCCGCCGCTGGTATCTGTCGTGCCGCACGACGACCCGGCGATCGACTATGTTCGGACCGCGTCATGGCCCCTGAACGCGACACTCGACTTCATCAAACTGCAGTTTCCTCAAGCGGTGTTTTACGTCGATACGGACGGGACCAGGAAAACAATCTCGCCCGGCCGGATGGATGACGCCGCACTCAACCTCCACGGCTTCGAGATCAAGCACGATCCCCGATTCGTCCGTGTCTACGAGAATCTGAACGAGCTCACCGCTCTTGTCCTCAGCTATTACGGGCCGGCCGGATGGGGTGTCGCCAAGACGAACGTCTCGCCGCCCGCCTTGATCGGTGCGGCCGAGAGTACGATCGTCGCGGCGGGCGACCCTGACGTTCCGCCGGTCTATGTCTATGTGTTCATACCCGACGAGAAGCATTCGCCGTTCAAGCCAGACCCGTTGGCAACCGGTGCGCTGCGAACGGATCGCCCCTTCGAGCCGCTACTGACGCTCGAGGCGAGGCCAAGCGAAGTGCGGCCCGACATGTATACGCTGCCGGACCTTTTCGACCGCACGCATCCTCACTACTGGGGAAAGATCGGGGACAAAGGCGGGTCTCTCGGGCCGGACGTCTTCACCTCCACTCGACGGCCGCGAGATCAGATAAATGGCGTGCCGCTGAAGCCGCTCACCCCATTCGAAGCCGAAGCGATCCGCAGCAAGCATGCGGCGCTCAATAACCATGTCGATCTGCGGCATCCGTACTCGCCGGGTTCCGCCTCCCGACATCGGGCCTCGGCGATCGTACTGGAGCTCGATGGGACCATCTGGCTTCTTCGCGACGTGGAGACGGGCGGCGTACGGCTGCCCAAACAATGGGTGGACTTGGGCGCCTCACGTGCCGAACGCGCAGCCGACGCAGCGTACGAGGAAGTGGGCTTCGTCGGCCCCATTCTCGGTCACGTCGGCGATGTCGAGGACCAGGATGCTTCGATCAAAACGCGGTACTTCGTTCTTCGCCGCCATGCGGGTGCGCCGTTCGGCACACCGCTAGGGGTGGGAGTCGTGCGCACCACCATCGACAAGGCACTGCCGCTCATCGGCGATCGCGCGGACGTTGCTGCATTGAACGAACTGCGCGCCCAACAGGAGTGGCCTGACTGGCACGCAATCGTACAGGATGAAGAAGTCCGGCTCGCCGCGCAGCCCGGCGCACACGAGGCTTTCGAAACCTACGACCTCACGCATCCGTATGCGAAGCTGACCGTCGGCGTTCACCGAATCTACAGCCGCCACAAGATTCGCAGAGAGCCCAAGGTATTCCACGGTAAGTTCTGGGTCGAAGGCCGCGAGGTTCTCTATACCGGTCGGCGAATCGAAATGTATGTGTCCTTGCCCGGAAAGCCGCGCGTCAAGATGACGGCGCTCGAGTTCGAACGCGACGATGCGGGGCCCGACGAACCGACGGTCATCTTCCAGGGCGGCGGACCGGGCGCGAGCCCGGCGTGGTATTTGGGTGGCGGAATAGCGCCGATCGTTGTCGATGATCGGGGCAAAGTGGTGCATAACAACGATACGCTGCTGCGGGGCGCGCGGCTGCTTTTCGTCGATGCGCTGGGCACCGGAGACGCCTTCACCGATGGTGAAGAGGAAAGCTATTTCAACCTCGCCGATGACGCGGATATCACGGCCGAGTTCGTGAAGCAGTATCGCGCCGACGATATGCCTCGCCTGCAGAACAGCCCTATGTTTACAGTGGGAACGTCCTATGGCGTGCAGCGCTGGGCGAGAGTGGTCGAACGGATGACCGACGAGGACGTTCCTATCGGCGGTGTGCTCTTCGTGTCGGGCGCGATGAGCTATCAGCTGATCGACTTCGAGCCTGAATCCGCGATCTCATATGCGTGCGCGCTCGTTCCCTACGCGGCAACGGCTCGCTACCATCTACCGGAGATGAAAGCGCGCTACCCCGATGAAGACGCATTTCTCGCTCAAGTGGAGAAATTCGCTTTCGATACCTACCTGCCCGCGATTGCAAAAGGCACCGCATTCGAGCGGGAAAATCCCGAGCGCTTTGCGGAAATCGCCGAAACGTTGTCCGACTACATCGGCCTGCCCACGGCTTTGATCAAGCAAAAGCATCTGCAGATATCGCAGATGGATTTCTGTACGAAGCTGATTCCTGATGAAACGATCGCCGCGCTCGATGGCCGCACGAGGACACGGCCATTACCCGGCAACGTAGGCCGGGACCCATTCGCCTATGTACTTGACGAACTTGTCTCCAAGTATGAGAAGGCGCTGACCGGGTTTCTCAGAAAGAATGTGGGCTACCATCCGCTTGGCGATCCACGTCGCCCTTATGTCGTGTTGAATCCACTGTTCGAGCGTTGGAAGTGGGGCGAACATAGCAACACGGCTCCGCGGGCTCAGGACTATGTCATTCGCGCGGCACAAAAGAATCCCAAGCTGAGATGGCTCGTGGCCGCGGGCAAGTACGACGTGCGATCGCCGGCGACAGTCCATACCTACGCGCTCAATCATTTGCCGCCCGATGTGGCTGAGCGAATTGAATTTC
>CBJLAJ010000020.1:0-48810 GCA_966421005.1 uncultured Paraburkholderia sp. | reverse complement strand
GCTGATGCCGATCGCACCGAAGCCGAGCTCGCTGCCCCATGCCTTGATCCGCTCGGCGAGCAACGCCAGCGCCGCATCGTCGAGCCGCGAGCCAAGGGCGGCCCCCTCTTCGCGACGCAAAGCGTCCAGCGAAGCGCCTGCCGCTTCGGACGTCTTCCTGCTCATGGCGGCGTGTTCCGGACATCGTTCATCACGCTATTTTACGAGAATGCCCGTGGCGCCCGATTCGTCGCTTCATCCGCCCGCGAGCGTCCTGCTCGAGCGCGTTTTCGCGCTCGAGGATCTCGCCGCCACCGAAGCGTTCGGTGCGCGCTTTGCCGAGGCCATCGAAGCAGCACGCGCCTTGCCCGCATTCGACGGCCTGCATGTGCAACTCCTCGGCGATCTCGGCGCCGGCAAGACGACGCTCGTGCGCGCCACGCTGGCGGGCCTCGGCCATCACGGCCGCGTGCGTAGCCCTACTTATACGCTCGTCGAACCGTATGCGCTGCCGCGCGACGGGGGCGAGCTCGAGGTCTATCACTTCGATCTCTACCGTTTTGCCGACCCGGCCGAATGGGCCGACGCCGGCTTTCGCGAGTATTTCGATTCGGGCGCGGTCTGCCTCGTCGAATGGCCGCAAAAGGCCGGCGAGTTGCTGGGCGTGCCCGATCTGGTCTTCGCGCTCGAAACCGATGGCGAGCGCCGTCGGCTCGATGCGCGTGCATACAGCGAATCAGGAAAAGCATGTCTAGAAAGATGTTGATCAAGCCGTTCCATTCGATCGAAGCGGCCGCCACGGCGGCGCCGAGCTGGCGCCGCCGGCAGGTGTTGCGCGCGGGCGCCTCCACGTTGCTCGTCGGGCTCGCCGCACCGTTCATGGCGCCAACCAGCGCGCTTGCGAGCTCGGTACTCGGCGTGCGCGTCTGGCCTGCGCGCGATTACACGCGCGTGACGATCGAATCGGACCAGCCGCTGCAAAATGCGCAGCAACTGCTGCAGGGGCCGGATCGACTCGTCGTCGATCTGTCGGGGCTCGATCTCGATCAGGCGTTGCGCGATCTCGTATCGAAGATCGCGCCGAACGACCCGCAAATCCGCGCCGTGCGAGTCGGCCAGTTTCAGCCGCATGTCGTGCGACTCGTGTTCGACCTCAAGGGCTCGGTCAAGCCGCAAGTGTTCTCGTTGCCGCCCGTCGGAACCTACCGTTACCGGCTCGTGCTCGACCTGTATCCGACAGTCGCGCCCGATCCGCTCATGGATCTGCTCGCGCAGACCGAGCGCAAGGAAAAGCAACTCGGGGAAAACCAGCCCGGCAACGCGCCGCTCGCGCCGGCGCCGCTCGCGGGCCCCGGTTCGCCACCCGCCGCGCCTGGCGATAATAGCGATGCGTTTTTCGAGCGCTACGCTCAAAACATGCCGTCCGAAGGACATGCCGGCAGCGGCAACGCGCCGGCCGGTCGCAAGCCTGGCAGCCCCACTCGCAGCAAGAGCGGCAAGGAAGCCGGCGGCCAGACGAACGGCGAAGGCTCGGAGAGCGCACTCGCACACAACGGCGACGACGGCTTGGGCGGCGAAACCTACCCGTTTTCGACGCCGAAATCCGGCCGTACCGTTCGGCTGCTGACCGTCGCGATCGATCCGGGCCACGGCGGAGAAGACCCAGGCGCGATCGGCAGCGGGGGCACTTACGAAAAGCACATTGCGCTCGATGTCGCCAAGAAGCTGCGCGCGCTGATCGATGCGCAGCCCAACATGCGCGCGATGATGACGCGCGACGCGGACTTTTTCGTACCGCTCAACGTTCGTGTGCAAAAGGCGCGGCGCGTCAGCGCGGATCTTTTCGTGTCGATCCACGCCGATGCGTTCACGACACCGGCCGCGCGCGGCTCGTCGGTCTTCGCGCTTTCGGAGCACGGCGCATCGAGCGCGGCGGCACGCTGGATGGCGAACAAGGAAAACGCGTCCGATCTGATCGGCGGTATCAACGTCAAGACGGCGGACGAGGCCGTGAATCGCGCGCTGTTCGATATGTCAACCACGGCGCAAATCCGCGATTCGATGCGGTACGGATCGTTCGTACTCAACGAAATCGGCGACATCAACAAACTGCACAAGGGCTCGGTCGAACAAGCGGGATTCGCGGTGCTCAAGGCGCCCGACATTCCCTCGATCCTCGTCGAGACGGCGTTCATCAGCAATCCCGAGGAAGAGGCGCGCCTGAACGACGATAGCTATCGCAGTCAAATGGCCAGCGCAATACTGAAAGGCATCAAACGCTATTTCGCGGCCAATCCGCCGCTCGCCAAGAGCCGCATGACCTGATCGGAACGCAGGGCCCCGGTACAATGGCGGCGTCACCCATCGGCGCGCCGCCACGGAGCCTGTCATGTCACCTGCACCGGAATCGTCCCCGTTGCCCGAGTCGATCAAAGCGGTCCTCAAGCCGTCGCAGCGCGACATCGGCGGTTTCGCCGTACGGCGCGTGCTGCCTGCGCTGGCGGCGCGGCTCGTCGGCCCGTTCATCTTCTTCGATCACATGGGGCCGGCCGCGCTCGGCGCCGGAGAGGGCCTCGACGTGCGTCCGCACCCCCATATCGGTCTCGCCACTGTCACCTATCTCTTCGAAGGCGCTATCGTTCATCGCGACAGCATCGGTTCCGTGCAAACGATCGTACCGGGCGACGTCAACTGGATGACAGCGGGACGCGGCATCGTTCACTCCGAGCGCACGCCGCCCGAGGAGCGCGCACGCGGGCCGCGCATGCACGGCATTCAGACCTGGGTGGCGCTCCCCCTCGAGCATGAAACGATCGAGCCGGCGTTCGAGCATCACGCTGCCGCCACGCTACCGCGCATCGAGCGCGGCGGTGTCACGCTCGATGTCATCGCAGGCTCGGCCTTCGGCGCACGCTCGCCCGTGCGCACGTTCTCGCCCACGCTCTATGTGGCAGCGCGGTTCGCGGCGTCCAGTGCGCTCGCGCTCGATGCCGAGCATGAGGAGCGAGGCGTTTATCTCGTCGACGGCGATCTCGCGATCGATGGCATGCCGCTGCCAATTGGCCATATGGCTGTGCTGAACCCGGGCGAGACGGCGACACTCGCCAGTGCGGGCGGCGCCACCGCGATGCTGCTCGGCGGCGAGAAGCTGTCGGGTGAACGTTTCATCGAATGGAACTTCGTGGCCAGCTCGCGCGAGCGGATCGAAGCAGCCAAGCGCGCCTGGACCGAGCAGACGATGGGCAAGATCGAGGGCGAAACCGAGTGGATTCCGCTGCCGGCGGCGCGCCCGCACCGATGACGCGAGCAACGGGGCCAGGGTTGAAATGCGCGCGGATGGCCCCCATCTGCGCCGCAAGTCCACTGCAAACGAGGATGCGATGAACACCACTTTGGCCACTTTCGAACAGGACGTGATCGAGGCGTCGACGCTCGTCCCGGTCCTCGTCGATTTCTGGGCGCCATGGTGCGGTCCGTGCAAGTCGCTCGGCCCGTTGCTCGAAAAACTCGAGCAGGACTACGCGGGCAAATGGCGGCTCGTCAAAGTCGATGTCGACGAAAACCCGCAACTGGCGGCGCACTTCCAGGTTCGCAGCATTCCGCATGTCGTCGCATTCGCAGATGGCCGGCCCGTCGATCAATTCATCGGCGTTTTACCCGAAAGCCAGTTGCGCGCATTTCTCGATCGGCTCGTGCCCAATGGGGCGCAAAGCGAGCACAAGCGCGCGCTCGCCGCGCTGGAAAACGGCCAGCGCGATCAGGCGATAGATCATCTGCAAGCCGCGCTCGCGCTCGAGCCCGGCAACGACGCCGCCCGGCTGGATCTGATCGAGGTGCTGCTAGACGAAGAGCGTACCGACGAGGCGCGGATCGAGGCCGAGCGGCTCTCGCCCAAGATCACGCAAGGCATCGACGTCCGCTATAACACGTTAAAAACACGGCTCGACGCGCTCGATGCGGCAGCCGAGCTACCGCCCACCGATGCTCTAGAGGCACGCGTCGCGACACATCCGGACGACCTCGAAGCCCGCTTCGATCTGGCGAGCGCGCTGATTGCGCGGCGCGACTACGGCGGCGCGCTTGCGCACCTGCTCGAGATCGTCAAGCGCGACCGGACGTTCCGCGACGATATCGGACGCAAGACAATGCTGTCGGTTTTCGATCTCGCGGCGCACCGGCCCGAGCTAGTGTCCGAGTGGCGGCGCAAGCTCAGCGCGGCGTTGCACTGAACGCGGCAGCGGCGGCGGGCAGCGGAACGCCCTCCGCCGTGAACTGCACGGCTACTTGCCTTGATGGGCCGCCTTGGCGAGCGCCGCCAGCACGTGCGCGGCCGCGGCAAAACCGAAGCTCGCGGTCACGCACACGCTGGAGCCGAAGCCGGCGCAGTTCAGCCCGATCGGGCCTGGATGCCCGGGCGACGCCTCCAGATGCTGCGCGACATCGTCGATATCGCATACCGCCGCTTCCGGATAGATCAGCGGCTCGTCCGAATAGACGGCACTGATTTTGAACTTCGCCTTCGGCCCGCGCGGAAAACCATGGTGTTTGCGTAACTGCGCGCGCACCTTCGAAAGCAGCGGGTCCTGAATGGTGAAAGCGAGATCGTCGATGCGAATGCGCGTCGGATCGAGCTGACCGCCCGCGCCGCCCACCGTGACGAGCGGTTGCCCGTGCGCGGCGCACCAGGCGATGAGCGCCGTCTTCGTACGGACGCTGTCGATCGCATCGACGATGTAATCGAGCCCGCCGCCGAACAGCGCCTCGAAGTTGTCCGGTTCGGCAAAGTCCTCGACGAGGCGCACGTCGCAAGCGCGGTCGATGAGGCGGATGCGTTCGGCCATCGCCTCGACTTTGGGTTTGCCGAAATTGCCGTCGAGCGCATGAATCTGGCGATTCGTGTTGCTCTCGGCCACATTATCGAGATCGACGAGCGTCAATGTGCCGATTGCACTGCGCGCGAGCGCCTCGGCCACCCACGAGCCGACGCCGCCTATACCGACGACGGCCACATGTGCGCGCTCGAACGCTGCCAAGGCGCGTGCGCCGTAAAGCCGCCCCACCCCGCCGAAGCGTCGTGCGCGGTCTGCATGATCGAGATCATCGTCAGCACGTGGCGAATGGATAAGATCGGAATTCGTTGCCAAGGTAGCGGGCATGATACGTACGGTGAAAAACTGCGCTCGAAGCGCGTATTGTGCACGATAGGTTCGCCCAGGCGTTCCTTTCGAAAACCCGACGCGGCATGTTCGCGCACGTTTTTCCGGCCTTGGCTATACTTGAGCCGACTGAAGCGGTCACATAAGAAGATGATCACTCTTGCCGAACTTCGCAACGACTACGCGCGCGGGTCGCTTGACGAACAACATGTCGACGCCGACCCGATCCGCCAGTTCCAGCTCTGGTTCCAGCAGGCACTCGACGCCCAGGTACCCGAGCCGAACTCGATGACGCTTGCCACCGTGGACGAGCAGGGTCAGCCTTCGGCCCGTATCGTGCTTGTCAAAGGGGCCGACGAGCGCGGTTTCGTCTTTTTCACGAATTACGAGAGCCGCAAAGGCCACGATCTGGCGATCAATCCGCGGGCGAGCCTGCTTTTTTACTGGATCGAGCTCGAGCGTCAGGTGCGCATCGAAGGCAAGGTCGAAAAGACGAGCGCGCACGAGAGCGATGCCTATTTCGCGTCACGCCCGCTCGGCTCGCGTATCGGCGCCTGGGCCTCCGAGCAAAGCCGCGAAATTGCCGGGCGGACACTGCTCGAAGAGCGCGAAAAGGCGTTCGCCGAGCGATTCGGCGACCATCCCCCGCGTCCGCCGCACTGGGGAGGCTACCGGCTCGTGCCGGCAAAGATCGAGTTTTGGCAAGGCCGGCCGTCGCGTCTGCACGACCGCATTCTGTACACGCGCAATGCCGATGCGAGCTGGCAGATCTCGCGACTGGCGCCATGACAGAAGATTGAAAAGAGTGTTTTCGAAGTCCAGACCATGCGGATGCCGCAAGCACCCGACATGGTTGTTTTGCTTAGCTTTGCTATTCATTGCAACGGACACGGAGAATCTCGCATGTTCTGGGAAAAGAAGCTGGCTCAGTGGGTGGACGATGTGCGGGTGAAGACGAATCTGCCCGCGCGTCTCGTTCTTTGGAATGGGCAGCAGCTCGACTTCGGCAGTTTCGCCGCGCCGCAAGTCACGCTGAAGGTGAATCACGCATCGGCGTTGCCGCTCCTGCTCCAGCCGAGTCTCGACAATCTCGGCGAGGCGTACGTGAAGGGCAAGATCGATATCGAGGGCAAGCTCTCGGACATTATCTCGATCGGCTATTCGCTCGCGAAAAACACGATTACGAGCGCGGGCAAGCTCGCGCGGGTGCGGCGCTACTTCAATCACACGAAATCGTCGGACAAAAAGGCCATTCAATATCATTACGATGTTTCGAACGCGTTCTATCAGCTCTGGCTCGACGAGAACATGGTCTATTCATGCGCCTACTTCGAAAATGGCGACGAGGATCTCGCCACGGCGCAGCTGAAGAAAATCGACCATATCCTTACCAAGATCCAGCTGCAGCCCGGGCAGCGGCTGCTCGACATCGGCTGTGGATGGGGCGCGCTGGTACTGCGCGCGGCCAGCAAGTTCGGCGCGAAGTGCGTCGGCGTCACCTTGTCGCAAAACCAGTTCGATCTTGCGACGGAAAGAGTGAAAGCCGCGGGCTTGAGCGATCGCATCGAAATACGTCTGCAGGATTACCGCGACATCCCGGGACAGTTCGATCGCGTGACGAGTGTCGGCATGTTCGAGCATGTCGGACGCAAAAACCTTCCGACCTATTTCGCGAAGGTTCGCGATCTGCTCGCCGAAGACGGTATCGCGATGAATCATGGCATCACATCGACGGACTACGACAGCGGCGAGACCGCGCTCGGTGGCGGCGAATTCATCGATCGCTATGTGTTCCCCGACGGCGAGTTGCCCCACATCAGCCTCGCGCTCGAATCGATGCAGCGCGGGGGCCTCGAAGCCGTCGATATCGAAAGTCTGCGCCGGCACTACGCACGCACGCTCAACATCTGGACCGAAAATTTCGAGGCCCGGGCGGACGAAGCGCGCAAGCTCGTCGACGACGAGAAATTCCGCATCTGGCGCCTGTATCTCGCCGGTTGCGCGTATGCCTTCGAGCACGACGACGTATCGATCTATCAAGTCGTCTGCCGCCGGGCCGGACGCAGCGCGCAGACGTTGCCGTGGTCCCGCCGCTACATGTACGATCGGCCGCTCGAAGAAATGCCCAGGAGTGCCGCGCCCGTTGCGGCCATCGATGGACGATAGCAAAGAAGACCCGCAATTCGACCTTTTCGGTGCATTGCCGGCGCCCGACGGGGCGCCGGAAGCCCCCGGGGAACGTGAAAACACTGCACCGGCGCGAACCGGCGCAGCCACTCCCGCCAAGGGAGGCCGCCGAGCGCGGCCCGTGCTGCCCGCAGCGTTCCCGCCAGAGCTTGCCGAACTCGCCGCGAGCTTACCGCCGCAGATCCACCTCGGAACATCGTCGTGGTCGTTCCCGGGCTGGGAAGGCATTGTCTACGGCGAAGCCTATAGCGATTCAAAACTTTCCCGCGACGGGCTCACCGCCTACGGCATCCATCCGCTGTTACGCACGGTCAGCCTCGACCGTTCGTTTTACGCGCCGCTTTCGATCGCCGAGTATCTGCGTTACGCGCAACAAGTGCCCGACGATTTTCGCTTCATCGTCAAAGCGCCCGCGTCGGTGACGGACGCGACGGTGCGGGGCGAACGCGGGGAGCCTGTCGCCGATAATCCCTGCTTTCTCGACGCGGAACTGGCCGCTCGCGAATTCGTCGAGCCGTGTCTGGCCGGCCTCGGTGCAAAAGCCGGTGTGCTCGTGTTTCAGTGCTCGCCTTTGCCCGAACGGATGCTCGCCGAGCCGGCGGCATGGGTCGAACGGCTCGCCGCGTTCTTTGCGGCGCTGCCATCGTTGCCGGTCGGCACGGACGAAGCACCGGGCCCTTGCTACGCGCTCGAAATTCGCGATGCTTGTCTCCTGACGCCCCGACTCATCCGGATGCTGCGCGAGCGCGGTGTGCGCTACTGCGTCGGGCTGCACGCACGGATGCCCGAGGCGCTACGCCAGGCGGCGGCTCTCGCGCTGATGGACGGGGAAGAGCCGGCGGGCCCGCTGGTCGTCCGCTGGAGTCTGCACAGTGGGTTCAAGTATGAGCAGGCGAAGGCGAAATACGAGCCGTTCAACCGCCTCGTCGACGAAGACCCCGCCACGCGGCATTCGCTCGCAGAACTGGCCGCGCGCTATGCGCTGGCCGGCCAGCCGGTGCTCATCATCGTCAATAACAAGGCGGAGGGCTCAGCCCCGCTTTCGTGCGATGCGCTCGCTCGCGAGATCGCCGCAGCTTGCGAGCGGCTGCGTGAGGAAACGAATCGCGGCGAGGCAAGCGTCGAGCGGCCCGAAAGCTGACGCCCGCCGACGGCAGCGCGGGCACGCCCGATTCGAACCGTTCGCTGCGCTCAAACGCCCGAACGCGTCCAGCTCGCGAACTTTGCGCGAAACTTCGCCACTTTCGGGGCGACGACGAACGTGCAATAGCCTTGCTCGGGATGCTGGGCAAAGTAATTCTGGTGGTAGGCCTCGGCGGGCCAATAATTGTCGTCGAGCGCCCGGACTTCCGTCACGATCGGTTTGCCGTACACCTGCTCCTCGTCGAGCTCGCGCATGATCTCGAGCGCAATGTCGCGCTGCGTGTCGGAGTGCGTGAAGATGATCGACCGATACTGCGTCCCAACGTCATTGCCCTGCCGGTTGAGTTGCGTTGGATCGTGGATTGAAAAAAATACCTGCAGGATTTCGCGATAGCTGATTTTCCTGGGGTCGAATTGGACCTTGACCACCTCGGCGTGCCCCGTTCCCCCGTCGCATACCTGTTCGTAGGTCGGACGCTCGACGCTGCCGCCCGCGTACCCCGATTCGACGGACAGCACGCCGTCGAGATCGACATAAACCGCTTCGAGACACCAGAAACACCCTCCGCCCAACGTAGCGGTTTCTACCGGGTCAGTCATGACTGCCTCCCTGTCGACGAGCGTGAGTGCTCGGTCTGTTCGCCCACGCGAACGGATTTTAAAAGCTTAGTGCCTTTTGTGTCCGGCGGCGAGTTCGCGGGACACGCTGACCCGGATGCGCGGCGAATTGTCCGGATTCCATTAGAATTTCGACTATTCGCCGTTTTCCCGCCATGACTTTAGATTCCTCACGCCAGCTGTCCCGCCTCCGCCCGTCCACGCCGCAAGTTCGTCCGCGATCCTGCCGTCAGGGGCAACGCCCATGAAGCGCGCGAGCCCACCCGACTTCGATTCCGGGGCGTTTCGCCGTGCGCTCGGCCAGTTCGCCACCGGCGTCACCGTCATCACCACGCGCGCCCCGTCGGGCCAGTTGATCGGGATCACCGCGAGCTCGTTCAATTCGGTGTCGCTCGATCCGCCCCTTGTGCTCTGGAGCCTCGCGACCCGGTCCGCATCGATGCCGGTCTTTCGCAGCAACAGTCACTACGTGGTCAATGTGCTCTCCGAAACGCAGTACGACCTCTGTCAGCGCTTTGCGACCGTGAAAGGCGACCGGTTCGCCGGCGTATCGCACGCGGCAGGCGGCACGGGCATGCCCGTTCTCGACGGCGCGCTGGCCTGGTTCGAATGCCACAATCGAAGCCGTTACGACGAAGGGGACCACGTGATCTTCGTGGGGGAAGTCGAGCGCTGCGGCGTCCATCCGGACGCCGAGCAAATGGCGCCGCTCGTTTTTCACGGTGGCGCGTTTCATGGATTGAAGCCTCGGTGACGATGCCGCGCGCCACCGCCTGGCGATCAGACCGCGGTTTCCAGCACGCCCGACGACGGATAGCGCTGCGTCGGCCCGGTCCTCGGCACGGTGTGAATATTGCCTTTGACGATTTTCACGCGGCCCTGATCGGCTTGCTTGCCCCTCCAGCTCGTGGCGTCCCGTATCCGCTCGTCGGCACCCTCGGCCACCTCATGTCGCCCCAATCCGAGCCGCACTGTGTGTTTATATCCAATCGTCCAGCCGATCTGCGCGTGGCGGCGGCGCAGATCGGCTACGAAATCGTCCAAAAACGTCGCGACGCCAAGCAGGCAGGCCTTGAATGAAACGAGTCCCACGCGGCGCAATCCCCACGACATGAGCAGGCCGGCCATCGATTCGGCGTAGATCAAGCCGCCACCCAAGACCAGTCCCTCCGGCTGGCCATGGCAGACCACGATGACTTTGGTCGACGGGCCGCAGAACGAAAGGCTGTCGCCGTGGGCGGGCCGAAAGCCATCGAACGCCTCATTGGAATAAACGAAACATCGATCTTGCGGAATCGAATACCGTTCGCGCCATGCTCTGGCATGTCTCATCACGATCGGGTCCCGCGGATCGAGCGCAATAATCGCAATGTCGTCCCACTTCATATGCTTTCCTTCGGAAATGAATTGCTACACGCCCACGCGAGCGAATGCGCAGGCCGTGAACTTGTCAAACGTCGGTGACCACTTGGTATCGACTTGAATAACCATTGGGGGGAGAGACGTCGCAATTGCCCTTGACGATCTTTACCCGTTCGCGATCCGACGCCTTGCGGGCGCCGTTCGTGGCGTCCTGTATGGCCTCGTCGGCTTTGCCCGAGCATTCGTGCCAGGTCCCGCGCCATTGCCACGCGCTATGCCGATAGCCGATCAGCCAGCCGGTGCGAATGCCGCGCACGGTCAGCATCGCGCTCAGATCGTCGAGGAAGCCCGCTTTGCCCAACAAACAACCGCGGAACGCCAGCAGGCCCACCGCGCCCACGCCCCATGTTTTGAGCCAGTCCGACACGACGCCGGCGTTCTTGAGGCCGCCGTCAACCCAGACACCTTGAGGCAAACCATGGCTGACGATGATGATCTTGGTCGTCACGTCGGAAAACGACAGGCAACCGGCGGTGAGCGGAACGAAACCGTAGGGAGTCCTGCCTGCGTGGTCCGGAATCGTGAAACAACTATCGTCCGGTAACCGGTAACGACGCTTCCAGGCTATCGCATCGTTTGCGATGACGGTGTCGCGCGGATCCAGCAGAACAATGACCGCTCTGCTCCATTTCATTCGAGAGTCCCTCCAGAAATTCAGACATGCCACGACGTTAGTCGCACGCCGTATCCGCATCCTGGTGGGACGGAGGGTTCTCGGACCGATTCACCCGGGAACCGCGCAATTTGCGAAGATTCTCATACGCTGGAGGCAGGCCGCGGGCGCTCTCACCGTTCGGTCGGTGTCACCGTCACCGGCACACCCGCATCCTCCTTGAGCGTCTGCAGCACGATATTCGAGCGGATGTCCATCACGCCTGGCGCCTTGTAGAGCTTCGAAAGCACGAAATCGGAATAGTGCTTGAGACTGTGCGCGAGCACCCGAAGCAAATAGTGCGTCTCGCCCGTCACGACGAAGGCAGCCACCACCTCCGGCCATTCGCGCACGGCGTCGGCGAAGCGCTCGTGCCAGTTCTCCTGATCGTTGCGCATCGAAACCTGCACGAACGCCTCGAGCTCGAGCCCGAGCGCCTCACGGTTCAAACACGCCCGGTAGCGCTCGATGACGCCCTGCTCCTCGAGCAGACGCAACCGGCGCAAACAGGCTGACGGCGACAGGGAAATCCGTTCCGCCAAGTCGAGATTACTGATACGCCCCTCGTTTTGCAGCACGCTCAGAATGCGGCAATCCGTGGCGTCGAGCGAGATCGCGTTCATATTCGGCCTCGTTTCCATACTTATCTCGAATTATGTTCTAGTCGGGCGCGTTTTGCCCGATGATTTCGCAAGCACCTTGCGCGCCTGGGCGCCTATCATCGTGGGCATTCGTTCTCGAGTACGCCGACGACTATGGACAGCCGCAGGATTTGGGATATTTCACCGCCCGTCGAGGCACGCACGCCGGTCTGGCCCGGCGATACGCCGGTCGCGATCGAACGCGTCTGGAAAATGGACGCGGGCTCGCCAGTCAACGTCGCGCGCATGACGCTTTCGCCGCATACCGGCGCGCACGCGGATGCGCCCCTGCACTATGACGCAGCGGGGGCACCCATCGGCGCTGTCGCGATCGAGCCGTACCTCGGCGCTTGTCGCGTGATCGATTGCATCGGCGCGGCCCCGTTCGTGACACCGGAGCATGTGGCCGGGTCCCTCGATAACGTGCCTCCACGCGTGCTGCTGCGTACTTACGAGCGCGTGCCGCTCGACGCGTGGGACGACGCGTTCTGCGCCGTCGCGCCGGAAACGCTCGATCTGCTCGCTCTGCACGGCGTAATGCTGATCGGCATCGACACGCCGTCGCTCGACCCTCAGACGTCCAAAACGATGGATGCCCATCTGCGCGTGCGGGCCCATCGCATGGCGATTCTCGAAGGGCTCGTTCTCGACGGGATCGAGCCCGGCGATTACGAGCTCATTGCGTTGCCGCTCAAATTGACGACACTCGATGCCAGCCCGGTGCGCGCCGTGTTGCGTGCCTTGCCTAACCCTTGACCCACCACCCCTATGAAAACCCGTGACGAAGCGCTCGCACTAGACCGCAGCGATCCTCTCGCACCCCTGCGCGGCCGTTTCGCGCTCGACGAGCAAACGATCTATCTCGACGGCAACTCGCTCGGCGTGCCGCCTGTCGCAGCGGCGGCGCGTGCGCGCGCGATCATCGACGACGAATGGCGCGGCGGCCTCATACGCAGTTGGAACAGCGCCGGCTGGTTCGCGCTGCCTCGCAGGCTCGGGGACAAGCTCGCGCCGCTCATTGGCGCGACGGCGGGCGAGACCGTCGTGACCGATACGATCTCGATCAATCTGTTCAAACTGCTCTCGGCGGCGCTGCGCGAAGCCGAGGCACGCGACGCGAGCCGCCGCGTGATCGTCTCCGAGCGCGCGAATTTTCCGACCGATCTCTACATCGCGCAGGGGCTCATCGAGCAGCTCGACCGCGGCTATATGCTGCGCCTCGTCGACGACCCCGCCGATCTGCCCACCGCGATCGATGGCGAAACGGCCGTCGTCATGCTCACGCATGTCAACTATCGCACCGGTCATATGCACGACATGGGCGCGCTCACGGAAATTGCTCATCGCGCGGGCGCACTCGCGCTCTGGGACCTCGCGCATTCGGCCGGCGCGGTGCCCGTCGATCTGAACGGTGCGAACGCCGATTTCGCGGTCGGCTGCACGTACAAGTATCTGAACGGCGGCCCGGGCTCGCCGGCTTTCGCATGGGTGCCGAAGCGACATCAGGCACGGCTCGCGCAGCCACTTTCCGGATGGTGGGGACACCGCACTCCGTTCGCGATGGACCCGCGCTATACCCCCGACGATGGCATCGGGCGATTCCTGTGCGGCACACAGCCGATCGTTTCGATGGCGCTCGTCGAAACCGGGCTCGACATTTTTCTTGAAACCGACATGCACGCGGTGCGCCGCAAGTCGCTCGCCCTCACCGATCACTTCATCGCGCTAGTCGAATCGCGCTGCGCGGGCCACGCGCTCTCGCTCGTCACGCCGCGCGCGCATGCGCAGCGCGGCTCGCACGTGAGTTTCGAACATCCACACGGCTATGAAGTGATGCAAGCACTCATCGCACGCGGCGTGATTGGCGACTATCGCGAGCCGTCTGTGCTGCGCTTCGGGTTCACACCGCTCTATACACGCTTCGTCGATGTGTGGGATGCCGTCGAAACGCTGCGCGACATTCTCGAGCGCCAATCATGGCGCGCGTCAGAATTCGCCGCGCGCCACGCGGTGACTTGAGCGGACGTTTGCCAACCCGGATCGAGGAATCATCCGTAGTGCCAAGGAAGCCGACATGACAGATCACATGGAGTTGCCCGAGTTGCCGGACGCATCCGGTACGGGTACGGAACCGGGCGGCAGCGCAAGCGCGCGTGCGAGTGCCGGATGGTACGACGCCAAACTCGATTTTTCGGAATCGATGAGCTATGGCGACTACCTGTCGCTCGAATCGCTGCTCTCGGCACAGCATCCGCTGTCGCCCGATCACAACGAAATGCTGTTCATCATCCAGCATCAGACGAGCGAACTCTGGATGAAGCTCGCGCTCTACGAGTTGCATGCAGCGCTCGATTGCGTGAAGCGCGATGCGCTGCCGCCCGCCTTCAAGATGCTCGCGCGCGTGTCGCGCATTCTCGAACAGCTCGTTCAGGCATGGAACGTTCTCGCCACGCTCACGCCGTCCGAATACACGGCGATGCGCCCATACCTCGGCAGGTCGTCAGGCTTCCAGTCGTATCAATATCGGCAGATCGAGTTCATGCTCGGCAACAAGAACGCGCAGATGCTCAAACCGCACGAGCATCGGCCCGACACGCTGGCGGCCGTGCGCGCGGCGCTCGAGGCGCCTTCGTTTTACGACGAAGTGGTCAAGCTGCTTGCGCGACGCGGCTTCGCGATTTCGCACGAGCGGCTCGAGCGCGACTGGACGATGCCCACCGCCTACGACGCATCGGTCGAAGCGGCGTGGCTGGCGGTCTATCGCAATCCGTCACAGCACTGGGAACTCTATGAGATGGCCGAAGAACTCGTCGACCTCGAGGACGCGTTTCGCCAGTGGCGCTTTCGCCATGTGACGACCGTCGAGCGCATCATCGGTTACAAGCAAGGGACCGGCGGCACCGCAGGTGCGCCCTATCTACGCAAGATGCTCGACGTCGTGCTCTTTCCGGAGCTTTGGCACGTACGCACCGTGCTTTGAGCCGCGCTGGCGCGGGCGCTGCTGCGCGCCCCCGATACCCTGCATGACGGAACGGTTTTCGGCCCCGAACGAATGATATGTTATATCATGTCAATCGTTCTCATCCGGGACCGATGCCATGTCCGCTTCTGCCCACGCCCATTCCCTTGCCGATCGTCTCTCGCGCGCCGATGCGTTCGCAGCCGAACGCGGTCTCGCGCTCACACCGCTGCGTCGGCAAGTCTATGCGCTCGTTGCGGGTGCGGGTAAGCCGATCGGCGCGTATGACCTGCTCGCGGCGCTCGAACCCGAGCGCGGGCGCGTGCCGCCCACCACCGTCTATCGCGCACTCGATTTTCTCGTCGAGCACGGCTTCGTGCATCGGATCGAGTCTCGCAATGCGTTCATCGCCTGCTGCGAGGTCGGCAAGCCGCATCAAAGCCAATTCCTTATCTGCGAGCGTTGCGGTGAGACCGTGGAGATTCCCGGCGACGAGCTCGCCGAACGCCTGTCCGCTACGCCACCCGCGCATGGGTTCGAAGTCCATAAACAAGTCGTCGAGCTGACCGGGCTGTGCGGCGAGTGCAAAGCCGACCGGCGGTCCGCGTCGCGGCGCTCGTCCTGATGGCGGCCGTACCGCGTCCGAAAGTCGATAACAAGGAAAACGATCGATGAATTCAATCGCGAAAGTCATTCGCATCAGCCGCAACGGCCGTATCGCCGCCTTCGCAAAAGCCGTCGCGGCCGGATGCGCCGCGCTGTCGATGAGCGCGGCGGCGTTCGCGGCAGGCGACGCAAAGGTGAACGTCGTCGCGGCCGAAAATTTCTACGGCGATATCGCAAAGCAAATCGGCGGCACGCATGTCGACGTGACGAGCATTCTCAGCAATCCCGATCAGGATCCGCATCTGTTCGAGGCGAGCCCGAAGACGGCGCGCGCGCTGCAACATGCCGCGATCGTCGTCTACAACGGTGCGGCCTACGACCTCTGGATGGACAAGCTGCTTGCCGCGTCCAAGGGCGGCCAGCGCACGACGATAGTCGCTGCCGAACTCGCCGGCAGAAAGAGCGGCGACAACCCGCATCTTTGGTACGACCCGAAGACGATGCCGGTCGTCGCACGCAAGATCGCGGCGGCGCTCGTTGCCGCCGATCCCGCCAATAAGGCGGACTATGAACAGAACCTCACCTCCGTCATCGGTGCCCTCAAACCGATCGACGACAAGGTCGCGCAGTTGCGCGAGCGCTATCGCGGCACGCCGGTGACGGCGACGGAGCCCGTGTTCGGCTACATGTCGGCGGCCATCGGCTTCGAGATGCTCAACATGCGGTTTCAATTGGCCGCCATGAACGATACGGAACCTAGCGCAAGCGATATCGCCACGTTCGAACACGATTTGCGCGAGAGGAAAGTCCGTGTGCTGATCTACAACAGCCAGGCGACCGAAGCGCTCACCAAAAGGATGCTCCAGCTCGCGAAGCGCTCCGGCGTGCCGACGGTGAGCGTCACGGAAACGCAGCCCGCGGGCAAGAGTTTCCAGCAATGGATGCTCGCTCAACTCGGCGCGCTCGAGGCTGCACTCGACGCGAACAAACCATGATCGAGGCCATGACGGCGACCCGCGAGCGCGGACTCGAGTTGGACGGCGTCACGATCCGGCTCGGTGGGCGCACGATCCTCGAGCATACCGACCTCGCCGTGGGCGAGAGCGAATTCGTCGGCGTGCTCGGGCCCAACGGCGCCGGTAAAACCACACTGATGCGAGCGATACTCGGGCTCGTACCGCTCGCGCAAGGCACGATCCGCATCGCAGGCAAACCGATCGCCCGAGGCAACCCGGGCATCGGCTATATGCCGCAAGTCCGAAGCGCGCTTGCCGGCCGCCGACTGCGCGGGCGGGAGCTCATCGCCATGGCAGCGGACGGGCATCGCTGGGGCCTGCCGCGCACCGACGCGGCAACGCGCGCCGAGGTGGAGCGGGTGCTCGACCTTGTCGATGGCCGCGCGTTGGCCGAGCGCCCCTTGTCGGAACTCTCGGGGGGCGAGCGGCAACGGCTTTTGCTTGCGCAATGCCTGCTTGGCAAACCGCGCCTGCTGTTGCTCGACGAGCCGCTCATCAGCCTCGATCCGAACCACCAGCGCGGCGTGGTCGAACTGGTGCGACACGTGCAGCGCGAACTCGGCATTACCGTGCTTTTTTCCGCGCACGAGTTGAATCCCCTCTTGAGCGCGCTCGATCGCGTGCTTTATCTCGGCAACGGTTCCGCCGCGCTCGGTACCGTCGACGAAGTCATCACGCGGCCCGTGCTATCCCGGTTGTATGGATCGCCGATCGATGTCATGCGCGTGAGCGGTCGCATTTTCGTCATGTCGGGCGACGTCGAAATCGAAAAGCACGATCACGAACACGAGGGCGAGCACGGCCACGTCCATTCTCACGGACATACGCACGATGTTTGAATACGACTTCATGGTCAACGCGTTCGCGGCATCGGGCATCGTCGCCGTGCTGGCGGGCATCGTCGGCTACTTTCTCGTCATGCGCGAGCAGACCTTCGCGGGGCACGCGCTGTCCCACGTCGGCTTCACCGGCGCGACGGGTGCCGCGTTGATCGGCGTCTCGCCGCTTTGGGGGATGATTGCATTCACGCTCGCCGCGGGCCTTTCGATGGGCGCGCTCGGCGAGCGGCTGGCCGGGCGCGACGTCGCCATCGGCGTCGTGCTCTCGCTTTCCCTCGGCTGTGGGCTGCTGTTCCTGCACTTCTTCACGGCCTACGCCACGCAAATCACGGCGCTGCTCTTCGGTAATGTACTCGGCGTCACGCACGCGACGCTCGCCATACTGGCCGGCATCGCCGTGGCGAGCCTCGTCGCGCTTGGCGCCATCATGCGCCCGCTCGTTTTCGCGACGCTGCAACCCGAACTCGCCGAAGCCAAAGGTGTCTCGCTGCGCGGTGTATCGATGCTGTTTCTGACAATCGCCGCGCTCGCCGTGGCAGCGTGCACACAGATCGTCGGCGTGCTGCTCGTCTTTACGCTGATGGTCGGCCCCGCCGCCGCCGCGCAAAACATCTCGACGCGCCTGCGCAGCGGCATGGCGCTCGCCGCCGCGTTTGCACTGGCACAGGCGTGGCTCGGCGTGACACTCGCGTTCTATACCGATTGGCCCACCAGCTTCTGGATCACCGCGCTAGCGGCGCTCGTCTATCTCGCCAGCCTGCTCGCGCGACGCCAGTCTTGACTTTCGCCCGGCGCAATCCGATCATTCGCTCATCGATAGAACAAAAGATCGCCCACTTCGCATCCGGTCAGCGAAATGGGGTCGCATCTGATGAAATCGGAGACAAGCGATGGACAACGCGCAGGGCAGCGCTTCACATGTAATCGTTCACCTCGGTGTGGGCTCCTTTCACCGGGCCCATCAGGCGTGGTATCTGCACCGGCTGCAGCAGATAACCGCTTCGGACGAGCCCCACTGGTCGCTCACTGTCGGCAATATTCGCGGCGATATGAACGCCGTGCTCGACGCACTCGCGGCTCAAAACGGGCGCTACACGCTCGAAACGGTGACGCCGCAAGGCGAGCGCACCTACGAGAGCATCGACTCGATCGGTCGCGTGCTGCCCTGGTCTCCGGGGCTCGAAGCGCTCGTCGAAGCGGGCGCCGACCCAGCCTGCAAGATCGTGTCGTTCACCGTAACCGAGGGCGGCTATTACCTCGACGAACATGACCGGCTCGATACGTCCAACCCGGACCTCGCCGCCGATCTGAGCGGCGGACGAACCACGATCTACGGCGCGATCGCCGCCATTCTCGAAGCACGTCAGGCCCGCAGCGCCGGCCCCGTCACGCTGCAGAGCTGCGACAACCTGCGCAGCAACGGCGAAAGGTTCGAGGCAGGCATGCGCGCATTCCTCGAATTGAGCGGCCGCGCGGCGCTCGCGGAGTGGTTCGAAGCGAACACGTCGTGTCCCAATTCGATGGTGGATCGCATCACGCCGCGCCCGACGCCCGAAGTTCGCGAACGCGTGAAAGCAGCGACAGGGGTCGACGACGCCTGCCCGGTCATGGGCGAGGCCTTCATCCAGTGGGTCATCGAAGACCGCTTTTGCGCCGGACGCCCGGCCTGGGAACGCGTGGGCGCGGAACTCGTCGAATCGGTGCTGCCCTACGAAGAAGCGAAGATCCGCATCCTGAACGCAAGCCACAGCTGTATCGCGTGGGCCGGCACGCTCGCCGGACTGTCGTTCATTCACGAAGGCACGCAAGACGCGGACATCCGCCGCTTCGCGTACGACTATGTCACGCAGGATGTGATCCCTAGTCTCACGCCGAGTCCGCTCGATCTCGCCCGCTATCGCGACGTGGTGCTAGACCGGTTCAGCAATCCGTATATCCAGGATACGAATCAACGGGTGGCCGCCGACGGCTTTTCGAAGATTCCCGGCTTCATTGCGCCCACGCTGTCGGAATCGTTCGCGCGTGGCGTCGAGCCGAAAGCCACTGCCATGCTGCCCGCACTCTTTTTCCGCTTTCTCGATCGCTGGCAACAAGGCACGTTGCCCTACGCATATCAGGATGGCGTGATGGACGAGGCGGCCGCGCGCGGCTTTTTCACGGCGCCCGATCCGTTGGCCGCCTTTTGCGCATCCCGGCTGTTGTGGGGAGGCATGGCCGACAACCCTGCCCTTCTCGCCGCGCTGCGAAGCGCGCTGGAACGTGTCGATGGCTGGATCGCCTCGCGACGGTGAATCTGTCGGCAGGGCTCACCCCCATTGCAGTGCATCATAGGGCCCGGCTAAAGTAGCGCATCGCGCTTTTCGACTCCGAATCTGAAGGGCTCATCGGCATGTATCTCGGCATCGATCTCGGCACTTCCGAAGTGAAGGTCCTGCTGCTCGACTCGAACGGGCACGTGCTCGGCACGGCCGGCTCGCCGTTTTCCGTCTCGCGGCCCCATCCGCGCTGGTCCGAGCAGAATCCCGCGGACTGGTGGGAAGGCACCCGCATCGCGCTCGCGAAGCTGCGCGACACGCACCGCGAGGCCTTTTCGCAAGTGCGTGGCATCGGGCTTTCCGGGCAAATGCACGGCGCTGTATTGCTCGACGAGGCGGACCGTGTGCTGCGCCCCGCGATTCTCTGGAACGACATGCGCAGCGTCGACGAATGCGAAGCGTTGAGCGTGCGCGCGCCGCGGCTGCATGAGATCGCGGGCAACCTGGCCATGCCGGGTTTCACGGCGCCGAAGCTGCTCTGGGTCGCGCGCCATGAAGCCGACCTCTTTCGCCGTACCGCATCCGTGCTACTGCCGAAAGACTATTTGCGCCTCATGATGACGGGAGACAAAGTCTCGGACCCGTCGGACGCCGCGGGTACGCTCTGGCTCGATGTCGCACGGCGCGACTGGTCCGACGAGCTCCTCGCCGCGTGCGACATGAGACGCGCGCAGATGCCCCGTCTCGCCGAAGGCAGCGCACCATCCGGCGTCTTGCGGCCCGAGATCGCGCGTGAATGGGGACTTGCCGCGAACGAGATCGTCGTCGCGGCGGGGGGGGGCGACAACGCGACGAGCGCCATCGGCATCGGCGCAACGGAGCCTGGCGACGGTTTCGTCTCGCTCGGCACCTCGGGCGTGCTATGCGTCGTCGGCGATCGTTTCCTGCCGAATCCCGCTTCGGCCGTTCATGCGTTTTGCCATGCCATTCCCGATCGCTGGCATCAGATGAGCGTCGTGCTGTCCGCGGCGAGCTGTCTGCGCTGGGTTTGCAAGCTGACCGGCACGGACGAGCCGACGCTCGTCGCCGAAGCCGCCGCGTTGCCGCCCGAAGCACTCTTAGACGCACCGGTCTTTCTGCCCTACCTGTCGGGCGAGCGCACGCCGCATAACGATCCGTTCGCGCAGGGCGTTTTCTTCGGCATGACGCATGCGACCGATCGCGCGCTGCTCGGCTATGCCGTACTCGAAGGCGTGACGCTTGCGCTGGCCGATGGACTCGACGCACTGGCCGCCGCCGGCACCACGCCGAACGCGCTTTCGCTGTTAGGCGGCGGCGCGCGCAGCGCATATTGGGCTCAGCTGCTGGCCGATGCCCTATCGACGCCGACGCGTCAGCATGGCGGCGGAGAAACAGGCGCCGCGCTCGGTGCGGCGCGGCTCGGATGGCTCGCTGCGGGCGGGGACCCGGCCGAGGTGCTGGCCAAGCCGCCCGTCGTCGCCGAATTCACGCCGAACGCCGAGCGGCACGCGCAATTGCGCAGGCGGCTCAATTCATACCGCGCGCTCTACCGGCACGTGCGGCCGCTGTTCGACCCGGCGCATCGGCAAGTGGCCTGCATGTAAGCAGGCCCATGACGTTTTCATAGTTCTACCCGGCATTGCATCCGTGTCCAAATCCAACGACAAGCTCGAACTTGCAACGCGCGCGGCCTGGCTCTACTACGTGGCCGGCGATACGCAAAACGAGATCGCAGAGAAGTTGCAGGTCTCACGCCCGGTCGCGCAGCGGCTGGTGGCATTCGCCGTCGAAAAGAATCTGATTCGCGTGCGCGTCGAGCATCGCCTGGCCGACTGTCTCGCGCTGGCCGCGCGCCTCTCCGAACGATATGGCTTGTCGATGTGCGAAGTCGCGCCCGTCGACGACGACAACCCCGAGGCGATTGGCCGCAAGCTCGCCGTCGCGGGCGCGCAGGTGATGGAACGCTATCTGAGCGAAGAAAAACCGATGATCGTCGCCGTCAGCAGCGGGCGTACGCTCAAGGCTGCTGTCGATCAGCTCGGGCAGATCGATCGGCCTCAGCATCGGCTCGTATCGATGGTCGGCGCGATCGCGCAAGATGGCTCGTCGAACCGCTACGACGTCGCGCTGCATATTTCGGAGAAAACGGGAGGCAAGCACTTTTTGCTGCCCGCGCCGCTGATCGCCGATAACGAAGCCGAGCGTGCGCAGTGGTGCAATCACCGGCTGTATCGCATCGTCGAGGGCTTGTCCGCACAAGCCGACGTCGCGTTCGTCGGCATCGGCGATATCGGGCCGCAATGTCCGCTGCACGTCGATGGCTTCATCACCGCCAACGAAGTGCAGGAACTCACACGCCTCGGCGCCATGGCCGAAATGCTGGGACTGCCGATCAATGACGAAGGCGAACGCGTCGATTCGGCGACAGGGCGACGCGTGACGAGCCTGCAACTCGATGCTCCGCCCAAGCGTCCGACGATCGGTTTCGCAGGCGGCCCACGCAAGCATCGCGCTGTGCTGGCCGCGCTCAAAGGCGGTTGGCTTTCAGGACTCGTGACGGACGAGGCTTGCGCGCGCGTCGCACTGGGCGAGGATTCGGGCGAAACCCGGCGCGGTGCCGAAGAGCGAAGCTGAATCGCATTTCACGTCTTCGAGCGGTTACCTCGGTCATTTTCATTTATTCGCATCGTCGGTGCGGCCTTCGCGGCACAGCGCGGCCTGCGTCGATATCAGTCCTACCATGGCGCCGTTCAAACGCTGAGGCGGCCCGCCATGTCACTCATTCCGCGTTACCCCGTTTTCCTCGTTCGCAGGTAGTTCACCATGCGCGAATTCCACATTGGCCGTTTCCGGATTCCGGGCACAGGGCATTCCGATTCGGACGATAAATCGAGTGCCGCCCGGCCGATCGTAGCCACGGCGCCTGTGCCCGCCGATTCGCGGCTGCAGCCGCTTGGCGATTTGGCGCCCGATGCGCAGGTTGCTTTCCGCGCCTCTGCAACGGAGGGCGAGCCCGTCGTTATCAAACCCGCAAAGCCCGATCCGAGCGAGGTCCGCAGTCGGCGCCGGCAAGCGGAAAACGACCTGCGATTTCGGCTCGTGGAGGAAGCCCGCCGCGTCCCGGATCTCGCGGCGCTGCATACGCTTTTCGACTTGGATCGTCCAAGAGATGCGAATGCCACACGACGCGTCCCGGACGATGCGGACAGTCTCGAACAACTGGACAAACAGTTGGCGGAGATGGTCAAAAACGGAACGATACGCGACCTGCTGCTCCAATCGCCACGCTTGGTGATCGAGACGGCAAAGGATCAAATCGAGACATTCCCCGATCACTTGCACGAGGCAGCGCAGGCGGTGATGGAAGCGCTCGACTATCTTCGCTTCCCAGGTGAGCGCGCGGAGGTCATGACAGGGCTGACGACGCTCGTCCCTTACTTGCCGGACCCGATCGAGCCGTTTTATGACCGCTATTTCCCAACGATGCATGACGCGTACGTCACATCCAGACAAGCCCGCGATCGATTGATCGAGGAGCCGGAGCCCTTCTCACTTCACGACAGCGATTATCACGAGGTATTAATCAGTCGCGCTGTGGCCGCGGCGCGTCTGAGCATGGACCGTCAACACGGGGAAGCGAACAGGATTCTGGACGATATTATGCTGCTCCCGCGCAAGCAGCGGGCGGAGCCGCTCGCAGCGACGGCGCATCTATTGTTCTCCATGGACGAGGGCGCAAGACAGCCGATATTCGACGCCATCTGGCGCGCACTGGAATGGGACCGCCCCATGGCCGTCAAGTCCGATGAACTCAAACAGGTGGCCGCGGTCGTTCTGCCGCCGCTTGCGGCGGCCGTTTCGAATCTGCCCTCCCTTGATCATCGTCAGCGCATGTTCGCTCGACTGCATGCCGCCGGGACCGAGCTGGGTGGTCGGCCGGGCGCGCAGACGCTCGTCAATTTGTTGCCTGCCACGGGATCGTTCGATGGAGATACCGCGAGCCTTTCGGTGTACATCGTTCTCGAATCGCTCTCGACGATATCGACCGATCGATCCTATATCGACCTCGCGCTGATCAAAGCCAGAGCGAAGAGCCTGCCGAACGAAGAGTTCAAGCGCGTGTTCGATAGCGTTCTCGAGCGTCTCGAACAGGAACGTGGACCTTATTCGTTCGAGCGGAAGCCAGCTCGCAAAGTAGAACTCGGTGCGCTCATCCCGGCCCTCGGAAGCTTGTCGGATCAGTCCGACCGCGATGCGAGATTTCCGCGGCTCGCGGCATTGATCGGGACCGTGCCTTCCGATCCATCCGACCAGCCGTCGCTGTACGACGTCTTGCGCGGCCAGCTGGACACGCTGTCGGACGAGCAGCGGCCAAGCGCCCAGCAGTGGCTCGACGCGTTGGACGGTAGGGGTAGCCCGCCGTCCACGCGAGGCGACTACTAGCCGTCGTACGGCGCGAGTGGAGTTCGCGCGAACCCGCTACGCCGCCGACAGAAACTGCGTCATCTTGCGCTCGAACGCCAGCCCTTCCTGGTCGAACAAGTGACAATGCTCGGGCTCGGCGCCGAGTTTGAGCGGCTCGCCGCGCTCGTGACGTTCGAGCGGGGGAATGCGTGCAATGAGTCCCTCGGCGGCAACGGGCGATTCCGCATAGAGATAGGCGGCGTCGCCGAGCGACTCGACGGCCGTCACCGCCGCGGCCACGCCGTACTCGCCGCTGCCCGCGGCCCGCACATGCAGATGCTCGGGGCGGATGCCGACTGTCACCGGCGCACCTACCGGAACGCCTCGCGGCTCGACCGCCACTTTCTGCGTTTCGCCAGTCTCGTAGCGCACGAGCACGCCATCCGCGCCCGTTTGCTCGACCACTCCCGCCATGAAATTCATCTTCGGCGAGCCGATGAAACCCGCGACGAATCGATTCGCGGGCGCGTGATACAGGCGATCGGGCGAGCCGACCTGCTCGACGTTACCTGCCGACATCACGACGATCTTGTCCGCCAGCGTCATCGCTTCGACCTGATCGTGCGTGACGTAGATCATCGTCGTCTTCAACTCGTCGTGCAGGCGCGCGAACTCGAGCCGCATCTTCACGCGCAACGCGGCATCGAGATTCGACAGCGGTTCGTCGAAGAGAAACACCTTCGGCTTGCGCGTGATCGCGCGGCCGATGGCAACGCGTTGCCGCTGCCCGCCCGAGAGCTGTTTCGGCTTGCGGTCGAGCAGGTGATCGATATGCAGAATCTTCGCGGCATTGCGCACGGCATCCTCGATCTCGGGCTTCTTCGCACCCGCGAGCTTGAGGCCGAACGCCATATTGTCGTAGAGCGACATATGCGGATAGAGCGCGTACGACTGGAACACCATTGCGATACCGCGCTTGGCGGGCGGCACCTCGTTCATGCGCGCGCCATCGATCGTCAGCTCTCCGCCGCTGATATCCTCGAGCCCCGCGATCATCCTGAGCAACGTCGACTTTCCGCAACCGCTCGGGCCGACGAAGACGACGAACTCGCCATCGGCGATATCGAGGTTCACATTGCGCAGCACTTCGTTGTCTTCGTAGCGCTTCGCAATGCCGCGCAAGGTTACGCTTGCCATGATTCGTCTCCTTTCATATCGGTCGATACCTGCGCGAACGCGTCGCGCGCGTCGAGCCATCGGTCGACGAGCGCCGGCAGGCGGCGCATGTCGTCGAATACGTGTCGTGCGCCCGCTGCCGTGAGCGCTTCGATGTGTTGATGCGTCGCATGCCCACCGCCGATGAATCCGAGCACGGTCATGCCGGCCGCACTCGCCGCCGCTACGCCCGCCACGCTGTCCTCGACGACGAGACAGGCCCGCGGCGCGATATTCACCGCTTGCGACGCGGCGAGATAGACGTCGGGCGCGGGCTTCGGCCGCGCGACGCGATCGGCGCAAAAGAGTCTGTCGCCGAAAAAGTGTGCGAGGCCCGTGCGGGCCAGCACAGCCTCGACATAGCCCGTGTAGCTGTTGCTTGCACAAGCCTTCGTCAGCGTTACGGCGGCGAGCGCCGCCTCGACGCCGTCCACCATTGGCGCGTTGCGCGCCGCGGCTTCGACGCTGTGCCGGATCGCTTCGATTTCGTCGCCGCGCAACGTCTTGCCGAGCTCGGCCGCACTATCGCCCAACACGCGCTCGATGCGCAGTCCCAAAAGCGGCATCACGACAGGCCCCACATCGACATCGGGCCATCGCGCGCTGAGTTCGGCGATCAACATCTGCGCCGCGACGGCTTCGCTGTCGATGAGTACGCCATCGCAATCGCAAATCAAGAGCCGGTCGTTGTGAGCAGGCGTCGCACCCGTCATTTGACCGCTCCGAACGTCAATCCGCGCACGAGCTGCTTCTGCGAAACCCAGCCGACGAGCAGAATCGGTGCGACGGCCAACAGCGACGCGGCCGACAGCTTCGCCCAGAAAAGCCCCTCGGGGCTCGAATACGATGCGATGAACACCGTCAGCGGCGCGGCATGCGAGCTCGAGAGATTGATGCTCCAGAACGCCTCGTTCCACGAGAGGATGACGAGCAACAGCGCCGTGGACGCGAGCCCGGGCAACGCCATGGGCGTGAGCAGATAGACGATTTCCTGCCAGGTCGATGCGCCGTCGATGCGGCCTGCTTCGAGAATGTCGCGTGGAATCTCATTGAAATACGTGAATGCCATCCAGACCGCGATCGGCAGATTCATCAGCGAATAGACGATGACGAGGCCCCAGACGGTATCGAGCAGTCCGACGTTCTTCCAGAGCAGATAGATCGGCACGAGTACGCCGACCGACGGCATCATCTTCGTCGAGAGCATCCACAGCAACAGCTTTTGCGTACGCCGCGTCGGGAAAAAGGCCATCGTATAGGCGGCCGGAATCGCAAACGCGAGGCACAACAATGTGACGCCCGCCGAAATCAAAATCGAGTTGCGCGCGAAAGCGAAGTAATCGCTGCGAGCGAAGACCTCCCTGAAGCTATCGAACGTCGGCGAAAAAATGAGCGACGAGGCATAGGCGTCGCGTTCCGTCTTGAATGCGGTGATCGTCATCCAAAAGATCGGGAAGAACAGCGCGAGCGCCATGAGCCAGGCGAGCGCGGCCGGTATCGCGCGCTTGACGGCATCGAGCGACGGCAGCGACAGCCCCGTGCGGGCTGCGGGCAAAGTTGGATGGCTCATTTGTCGTACTCCCCTTTGAGATTCTTGGAAAGCATGCGCACAAGGAAGAAAGCGACGATGTTCGCGAGCACGACGGCGAGGATGCCGCCCGCCGATGCGAGACCGACATCGAACTGTTGCAGGCCTAGCGCGTAGATGAGGTACGAGAGAATCGTCGTCGCGTTGCCGGGACCACCCGACGTCGTCGTATAAATCTCGGCGAAGATGGACAGCAGGAAGATCGTCTCCATCATGACGACGACCGCGATCGCGCGCCTCAAATGCGGCAGCGTGATGTAGAAGAACATCGCTATCGGACCGGCACCATCGATGCGCGCGGCTTCCTTTTGCTCTTCATCAAGCGACTGGATTGCCGTGAACAAAATCAGAAATGCGAACGGCAGCCACTGCCATGCGACGATCACGATGATCGAGAACAGCGGGTAATCGGCAAGCCAGTCGATGGGCTGCATGCCGACCGCGCGCATCAGATCGGCCACGATGCCGTAGACCGGATGCAGCATCATGTTCTTCCAGATCAGCGCGCTGACCGTCGGCATGACGAAAAACGGCGCGATCGCGAAGAGCCGCGCGATGCCCTGGCCGATGAACTTGCGATCGAAGAGCACCGCCATCAGCACACCGCCGACGATCGTAATGGCGAGCACCGAACCAATCAGCTCGAGCGTATGCACGATCGAGGGAACGAACGCCGGATCGGTAATCAGATAGCGGTAGTTGTCGAGCCCCGCGAAGCCGGTGGCATCCGGGTTCAGCAGGTTGTAGCGCGAGAACGAGTACCAGATCGTCATCGCGAGCGGGATCGTCATCCAGAGGACGAGGACCGCGACCGAGGGCGTTGCGAGCCAGCGTGTCGATAACGCGCGCCGCTCGGGACTCGGCACGGCGGCCTCGTTGTCCGCATGCGCCATGGGAAGGTGAAGATGTCGCATCGTTAAGGCCTCCTGATCTTCCATCGCCTCGTTACATCGGCGCGGCGTGTCCGCCACGCGACATGCCGCGCGGGCGCGCGGACCCGGCGATGCGCAAATGCGCGCATCGTGTTCGATCGACTACCGCCTCGCGGGCCCGCTAACGCCGGTTGCTTACGTCTTGCCGGTTACTTCTGATAGCCCGCTTGCCGCACCGCGCGATCCGCTGCCGCATTTCCTGCCGCGAGCGCCTGATCGACAGACATCTGGCCTGCCAGCGCACCCGAAATGCTTTGTCCGACCACTGTGCCGAACGATTGGAATTCAGGAATACCAACGAACTGCACGCCGGTGTAGGGAACAGGCTTCGCCGTCGGATGGTTTGGGTCGGCCGTCTCGATTGCCTTCAACACGAAATCGGAAAACGGTGCGGCTTGCTTGTACTCCGCGCGCTCGTAGGTCGATTTGCGCGTACCGGGCGGCACCGAGGCCCAGCCCTCGTCCTTGGCTACGAGTTCGATATACGGCTTGCCCGTCGCCCAAGCGATGAACTTCTTCGCGGCATCCTGCTGCTTGGACGTCTTCGGAATGGCAAGCGCCCAGGCCCACAGCCAGTGTGAGCCATTCGCCGTGACTTCGGTCGGCGCGGCAGCGAAGCCGATCTTGTCCGCCACCTGCGACTGCTGCTTGTTATAGAGCATGCCGGCGGCCACCGTCGCATCGATCCACATCGCGCATTTGCCCGAGGACATCAGCGTCAGGTTTTCGTTGAAGCCGTTCGAGCTCGCTCCCGGAGGGCCATCCTTTTTCATCAGGTCGACATAGGTGCTGACGGCCTTTTTCCACTCAGGCGTAGTCAGCTGCGCATGCCATTTCTCGTCGAACCATCGGCCGCCGTAAGCATTTACGCGTGTCGTCAGATAGGCCATGTTCTCGCCCCAACCCGCCTTGCCACGCAAGCAAATGCCGTAGATGCCGGCCGACTTGTCGGTCAGCTTGTCGGCGAACTGCGTGATCTGATCGTAGGTCGGGTTCGCCGGCATCGTCAGGCCCTTCGCCGCGAACAGGTCCTTGCGGTAGAACGTCATGGAGCTTTCCGCGTAAAACGGCAGCGCGTAGAGGGTGCCGCCCGACGACAGGCTGTCCCGTACGGGTTTGAGCACATCGTTCACGTCATAGTCGGAGGGCAGATTCGTCATCGGCGAGAGCCAGCCGCGCTTGCCCCACTGCGGAGCCTCGTAGGCGCCGATCATCATGACGTCGAACTGGCCGCTGCCCGTCGTGATGTCAGTCGTCGCGCGTTGGCGCAGCACGTTTTCCTCGAGTACGACCCAATTGAGCTTGATATCCGGGTTGGCCTTTTCGAACTCCGACGAGAGCTTTTTCATTTCGAGCATGTCGGGGTTGTTGACGACCGCAATCGTCACCGTGGCAGCCGTTGCGTTTGCCGCAGCCCCAGCCGCGCAGGCGAGCACGGCCACAGCCAGCGCCTTGCGCGCGAAACGGTGAGCAGTACCGAATTCAGATTGCATCGTATGTCTCCTAGTCTTGTACGTTGTAGGGAACTGCGGGGTGCTCGCGCCGCATGCTTCATGCCCTCGTTGTAGGCGCCCATGCGGCAAAGGTCTAGCTCATTCGGCGCTAGCTCATCCAGTTGCCGCCATCGACATTGAGTGTTTGCGCCGTGATGTAGTCGGCGTCGGCCGAGGCCAGGAAAAGCGCCGCGCCCGTGAGATCCGCTGGCACGCCCATGCGTCCGAGCGGCACGGCCTCGCCGACGAGGCGTTTTTTCTCGCCGAGGGGCCGGTTTTCGTAACGGGCGAACAAGGCGTCGACGTCTTTCCACATCGGCGTATCGATGACGCCCGGTGCGATGCCGTTCACGTTGATCCCATGCGGGGCGAGCGCCAGCGCGGCCGATTGCGTGTAGCTCAGAACGGCGGCCTTCGTGGCGCAATAGTGCGAAACGAGCGCTTCACCGCGGCGACCCGCCTGCGACGACATATTGATGATCTTGCCGCCCTGGCCTTGCTCGACCATGCGCCGGGCCACCGCTTGCATCATGAAGAACATGCCCTTTACGTTGACTGCAAAGAGCTTGTCGAATATGTCCCACGATTCGTCGAGCAACGGGCGCATATCGAAGATCGCCGCGTTGTTGAACAGAATGTCGATGCGGCCGAAGCGTTCGATCGCGGCAGCCAAGATGCGTTCGATGTCTTCGCGGCGCGTGATGTCGGCGGTCACGGCATGAACGCGGTCGGCGTAATGCTCGGCAAGCGACGTCACCGCATCGGCGGATTTGACGTCGACCAACACGCAGCGCGCACCTTCGGTCAGATACCGTTCGGCCACCGCCGCGCCGATGCCGCTCGCGGCGCCCGTTACGATCGCCACCTTTTCGTGCAATTTCACGAAACGTCTCCGAATGGGGTCAAGTGACCCGTTTTCTTCTGCGGTGAGCTATCGCTCAATATCAGAGCATTTGCTCGTTTTGTGATCGAATGATCGGATAGGCCTCAAAGCGTGTCAAGAGCGAAGCGGCGGTTTCGATGTTGCAGTGCGGAAAGGACAAGTCGGTGACGGACCGGCGTAATGGACCGATAGCCGAACAACGTCTCGGCCCTCATCGATAGGGGATGCCGGTTAGAAGGGTGGTTGAAGAATTGCGGGGCTGGCGGCTGCCAAGCCGGCCGTCATAGCAGCCCAAGCCAAGGGGCAGCGACCGTAAGCAGCGGGGCTCAATGCTCGTCGTTGGTGCGCATGGCCCTGTATTCGCGTCGCACGATGTCCATGAGCTCGGATACGGAAGTCAGCGCGCTCTTTTGTTCGTAGGTCACGCGGCCCCGTTGCATCAACATGATGCGATCGGCGATATCGAGCGTCTGCGCATAGTTGTGCATGATCATGATGATCGACAGACCGCCTTTTTCCTTCAGGCGCATCAGGAGATCGATGATCAGCCCCGCCTCGCGCGCGCCCATCGCGGCGAGCGGCTCGTCGAGCAAGAGAATCCTCGCATTCGAGTGCACGGCGCGCGCCACGGCGATGGCCTGGCGCTGGCCGCCCGAAAGGCGTTCCACGGGCAAATCGACCGAAGGCACGTGCACGCCGATATCGTCGAGACATTGTGCCGCGCGCTCGCGCATCTGCTTGTGGTCGAGCAGCCTGAACGGTCCGCGCCGCACGATCTCGCGGTTCAAAAACATGTTGTGGTAAATGCTCAGCGAATTCGCGAGCGCCAAATCCTGATACACGCATTCGATGCCGAGCGAACGCGCATGGTCAACCGAGCGCAGCAGTGTCTCCTGGCCGTCGATATAGAGCGTGCCGGTCGTTTGCGGATGAAAGCCCGTCAGTATCTTGACGAGCGTGGACTTGCCCGCGCCGTTGTCGCCGAGGATGCCCAGGATTTCGCCTTTGCCGAGCGTGAGCGAAACCCCATCGAGCGCTGTCACCGCGCCGAAACGTTTGACCAGACTCTCGCCGCGCAGCGCCAGCGGCGCATCGGGCGTGGCATTCGCGCCGGGAGAAGCCGTGGTTTGCGATTCGTCCATTAGCGCCCTGCCTTGCGACGAATGCGCCCGATGTGGATATTGAAGACCATGGCCGCCAGAATCGCGGCGCCCAGAATGATGTTGAACGTGAATGCGTTGATGCCGATCAGCGTGAAGCCGTCGTTCAGAATGCCGAGCACCGCCGCGCCGATCAGGCCGCCGACGATGGTGCCTGAACCGCCAGTAAGCGGCGTGCCGCCGATCACCGCGGCGGCTACGGCAAGGAACATGATCTGATTGCCGCCCGCCTGCGGGTCGATCGAGGTAATGCGAAACGCTTCGAGGATGCCCGTGAAGCCCGCGAGTACCGCGGCGAGGATGAAATTGCCGAGGCGCAGGCGGTTCACATGGATGCCGGCCTCGCTCGCACCGAGCGCATTCGCCCCCGCGGCCTGCGTATGCAGCCCCCAGCGGGTATGCCGCAACAGCACGTGCATCGCGAAGGCGATCGCCACGGTCCAGATGATCTCGCTGTAGCCCCACCCGCCCATGAACGCAGCGAACGCGGGCGAGCCCGGCGCGGCCGCGGGCGTGCCGCTCGACACCGTGAGCGTGATGCCATTGATGAGAAAGAGCGTACCGAGCGTGGTCACGAAGGAAGGCAGCCTCAGCCATACCGTCACCGCCCCGTTCACGAAACCGATGACCGCCGCACCCACGAGCCCAGCGATGAGAGCCAGCCACATGGGCGCCCCCGCTTCGTTCGCAAACACCATCATGAACGGTGCGAACGCGAACACCATGCCTGCCGACAGATCGATGTCGCCGCCGATCATCAACATGATTTCGCCGAACGCGATGATGGCCACCGGTGCGACGAACTGCGAAAGGTTGACAAGGCTCGCGCTGGTGAGCAGGAAATCGCGATTCGCGAATTCGAAGTAGGCGGCCAGCAGCACGGCCACGAGCAGGATACGCAACTCGGGCGCCCAGTGGGACGCGAATGAAACCCCCGCGCGCCGGGGCGCGCGGGTCGCTTCGATCTTGCCCGTTTCGTTCACTGTATCCGTCACGACTTGATGGCGCCGCTCATCGGAACGATTTGCGGCTTGGTGGTCTTGCCTTCATAACGTGTCGATGTATTGAGGTAAGGCTCGACAGTATCTTTCGTCACGAATTTGAGGCCGGTGTTGATGTCAGCCGGCCCAACGAGCCCGCCCGAGGACAGGAACACGAACGCCTCCACCATCGTGTAGAAACCTTGCACGTACGGCTGCTGATCGATGGTGAAGTCGAGAAAGCCTTCATGGATAAGCTGGATTGTCTGCGGCAGGAGGTCGAAACCGCCGCCGTGCACGCCTTTCGAAGGAAGGTTCTGTTCTTTCATCACCTGTGCGACGCCCTGCGTGCTGCCGGCATCGACGGCGAACATGCCTTTCAAATCCTTGTGGCCCAGATAGAACGATTTGATCTTCGAAAGCTCCTCGTTGACCGTCGCGCCGGTGGCCACCGTCTGAATGTCGATCTTCTTGCCGGACTTCTTGATCGCATCGCTCGCACCGTCCAATCGCGGCTGGATGTTGAGCTGGCCCGGTGTCGCAATGAAAAGCGCGACCATGCCGCTATCGACGAGGCTCACGATGCGCTCGCCCATCTGGTAGCCAGACAGGTACAGGTCCTGGCCGATGTAGGCGAGGCGCGGATTTTTCTTGCCGCGCGGCGCGTCGGCGTTATAGGCGAACACCGGAATGCCCGCATCGAGTGCGGCCTGGATGGGCTTGTCGAATGCGCTCGGATCGACGATCGGTACAGCGATCGCGTCGGCCTTGGCGGCAATCGCCGAGTTCACGGCGCGGACCATTTCGCCCGCGTCCGAGGTGGCAGAGCCCGTCCACTGATAAGTCATGCCGAGCAGCGAGCAGGCATCTTGAATGCCGTACTGCGTGGGCACGAAGAACGGATTGGTGGTGACGTGATTGACGAAGACGACTTTCCACTTCTTGTGCGACGGAAAAGCGGCCTCCGCCGCTTGCGCGCTGCCGATCAAGCCGCCCGCGCCGCCTAACGCCCCCATCAGCGAAAGCGCCGCGCCTAAGCCCGTGCCCTGCATCAGCCCCCGCCGCATGGCGCTGAAACCCTCGACATTGTGTTCCTGGTCTTCGTCACGTTTATGTGCCATCTCTTCCTCCGGTTCTTTCCTTCGTGGGTCGATGAGCTCGACATTGCGTCGATTGCATGCGAATGCTGGACGGCACCAGGAGTGCGCTGGGGCGGCGCGGAATTCAGGCGTCAAGATGTGCAACCCCGATCTGAAAGCGCTCGATATGCGCCGCGCGGCACCGAAAATGTTAGTGCAGCACGGTTGAGCGCCCTAATACATGTATACCCGCACTTAGTTCAGATATTGGGACACACGGGACGCGAAGGCAAGCGAACGCCCGAGCCGACGATTGGCTTCGTCGGTACGCTCGGGCATGGTGAACCCGCGGAGGTATTGAATCGGCATGCTGGACGGCTCGCGCGTCGTCGGAACGGCGCAAAAGGCGCGCGGCTGATATCGCAACGGCAGATATCGAGCGTTGGCGCGCAGCAAATCGTAGCACGCCGCCGATCGCCGCGCTCAGTCCATCTTACGCAGGCGCGAGCGACAAGGCGCGCGCGTGATGCGCGATGTGATCCTCGATGAAGGTTTCGATGAAGTAATAGCCGTGGTCGTAGCCCTCGTGCCGACGCAGCGTCAGCGGCTGTCCGGCCTTCAGGCACGCGGCTTCGAAGGCCTCGGGATGGAGCTGCTCTCCACGGAATTTGTCCGCCAGGCCCTGATCGATGAGGATGCCGTCTTCGAAGCGAGCCGCACCGGCGCGCACCACGAGCTCGCTTGCATCGTATTGCAGCCATGCGTCGCGATCGTCGCCAAGGTAGCCTGAAAACGCCTTTTGGCCCCATGGGCACCGCATCGGCGCCGAAATCGGCGCGAAAGCCGAAACGGATTGATAAAGCCCCGGGTTGCGCAAGGCAAGTACTAGCGCACCATGGCCACCCATCGAGTGCCCGCAGATCGAGAGCCGGCCGCCGTCGATCGGCAGCTCGGCGAGCACCGAGTGACGCAGCTCGTCGCGCACGTAGGAATACATCTTGTAGTGTCTCGACCAGGGCTCACGCGTGGCATCGACATAAAAGCCGGCGCCCACGCCGAAATCCCAGTTCTCGGAATCGCCCTCGATGTTCGCTCCGCGCGGGCTCGTATCGGGCGCGATGAGCGCCATGCCGAGCCGCGCGGCGAAGCGTTGCGCGCCCGCCTTGATCGGAAACGTCTCTTCGGTGCAGGTCAGGCCCGCGAGATAGAACAGCGCCGGCACACGGCCGTGCTGCGCGTGCGGCGGCAAGTAGATCGAGAACTGCATCGGCAAACCGATGGTCTTCGACTCATGTCGGTAAAAACGCTGCTGCCCGCCATGGCAGGCATGCGACGAGAGCAATTCGAGCATCGTGCGTCTCCTTGAGGCGAATGCGGTTCAATGCGATTCGGAACGATTCGGCACCGATCCGGAGCGCGGGAGCACCGCACTCCGGACCCGCCATCAGATCAATAGAGCACGACCGAGCGAATCGATTCGCCCTTCTTCATCAGATCGAAGCCTTCGTTGATACGCTCGAGCGGCAGCGTATGCGTGATCAGATCGTCGATGTTGATCTTGCCTTCCATGTACCAGTCGACGATCTTCGGCACGTCCGTGCGTCCGCGCGCGCCACCGAAGGCCGAGCCCTTCCATTCGCGGCCCGTGACGAGCTGGAACGGTCGCGTGCTGATCTCCTGGCCCGCGGCCGCGACACCGATGATGAACGACTGGCCCCAACCCTTGTGCGTGCACTCCAGCGCCTGACGCATCAACTGCACGTTGCCCACGCATTCGAACGAGTAGTCCGCGCCGCCATCCGTCAGTTGGACGATATGGTCGACCACGTTCTCGACCTCGTTCGGGTTGATGAAGTGCGTCATCCCGAATTTCTTCGCGAGTTCGACGCGCTTGGGGTTGATGTCGATGCCGATGATCTTGTCCGCGCCGACCATCTTCGCGCCCTGGATCACATTGAGGCCGATGCCGCCGAGGCCGAACACGACTACGTTGGCACCCGCCTCGACCTTCGCCGAATAAACGACCGCGCCGACGCCCGTCGTCACGCCGCAGCCGATATAGCAGACCTTGTCGAACGGCGCATCCTCGCGGATCTTCGCCACCGCGATCTCCGGCACCACGATGTAGTTGGAAAACGTCGACGTGCCCATGTAGTGAAAGAGCGGCTTGCCGTCGATCGAAAAGCGCGACGTCGCGTCCGGCATGAGGCCCTTACCCTGCGTCGCGCGGATCTTCTGGCAAAGATTCGTCTTGCGCGACAGGCAGAACTTGCATTCGCGGCATTCCGGCGTGTAGAGCGGGATCACGTGGTCGCCTTTTTTCAGGGTGCCGACGCCTGGGCCAACATCAACGACGATACCCGCGCCCTCGTGCCCCAGAATCGCCGGAAAAATCCCCTCGGGATCGGCGCCGGACAACGTGTAATAGTCCGTGTGGCAAATACCGGTTGCCTTGACTTCGATCAATACTTCGCCCGCACGCGGTCCCTCGAGGTCGACCTCTTCGATCGTGAGGGGAGCGCCCGACTTCCATGCGATTGCGGCTTTCGTCTTCATCTATATCTGCTCCTGGGTTCTTGCTTTGCCGTGGTTTCGTGATTTCGTGCTTGCTTGGCTTGCTTATCCGGGTGCCGGGGCCATGGGACCGCCGCGTCCGGCAGGACGGCCATGATCGCGCAAATCGGCCCCGGTTGCGAGCCGCGGCGCGACGCGTTTTGACGAATTTTCGTCATCTCGTCGCGCAGAGGAGCCTGTCACGCTTTGGCGGCATTGAACCAGCTTTCAGTGCGGCCGTATAAATCGAGAAACCGCCCGTAGCGCGCGGCCAGTGCCGCGTCGCCGCTCGGGCGCGCGACGGGTTCCGCGGGCGGCGCCAGCGCCGGCAGGTCCGATTCGCGCCAATGGCCGCTCGCCAGCCCCGCGATCAGTGCCGCGCCCCGAGCGCCGACATTGGGGCAGTTCACCGCGTCGAGCTCGGCATCGAGCGCGTCGGCCAACAATTGCCGCCAGCGCGAATCGACCGAGCCGCCACCGGCCAGTCGCAAGCGATCTATCGTTGCGGCGTTTTTATTGCGGCCCTGCCGCGCATCGGCGCGGATGGCATCGAGCCCCGCACGCAACGCGAATGCGACGCCCTCGAAAGCGGCGCGCATCATCGTGCCGCGCGTGTCATCAAGCCCGAGGCCCAGCCAGCCGCCGCGCGCGGCGGGATTCATCCAGGGTGAGCGCTCGCCGCTCAGGTACGGCAAGAAGGTCACGGCCGCGGGCGTCGTCCCGTTCTTGATTGCACCGTCTGCATCCGAATCGGCAGAGCCGAACGCGTCCTGATAGGCGGCGGGCCAATTCGCATAGCCGAGCCAGCTCCGTACCTGTTCGAGCGCGACGCCCACGTTCTGCATCGCCGCCATGCGATACCACTGCCCCGTCGCGGTGCGATAGCGATGCAAGCCGCGAGCGGGCGCCGGCTCGTCGGCGGCCAGCACCACAATCTGCCCCCCGCTGCCCGTGGTGACGAGCGCATCGCCGTCGCGTACAAGGCCACTGCCGAGTGCGGCGCTCGCGGTATCGGCCGCGCCCACGGCAAGCGGAATCCCGGCCGGCAGACCGAGCGCGCGCGCCGCCTCGGCCGATAACACGCCCGCCGCAGCATACGAATGCGGGGCGAGCGGCGCGAACCACTGGCGCGGCAGGCCGAGCGCGGCAATGCGCTCGTCATCCCATGCGCCCGAGGCATCGGCAAGCGCGCTCGCGCAGGCGTCGGAAGGCTCGCTGAGAACGGAGCCGCCCAGCGCGACGCGCAACCAATCCTTGGGTTGCAACGCCCAACGCGTCGCGGCCGCCGACTGCGGTTCGTTTTGCATGATCCAGTGCAACAGCGGTCCGGCCATGCCTGGTGCGACCGGATTGGGCTGCGGTTCGGGCCACGCATCGAGGAGCCCCGCGGCACGCGTGTCGGGCCAAAGCATCGCCGGTCGTACTGCGCGCTCTTGCTCGTCGGTCAGCACGACGCCGTGCATCTGTCCGGCGATGCCGATGGCGCCTACGGCCGCCCGTTCATCGCTCGGCAAGGCGGCCGCGGCATCGGTGAGGGCTCGCCACCATGCGTCCACCGGCGTTTGCGCCCATCCGGGCTGGGGTGTCTCGACGGCATAAGCTGCGCCCGAGGCCGCGCGTTCTTGGCCGTTCTCGTCGATGATCGCGAGCTTCAGTGAAGCGGTGCCAAGGTCGATACCGAGAAATCGCATGATCGGGAAAGTGTTCTTTTAGCCAATGGAAATTGCTGGGACTGCGGGTCAGGGCTTCACCGTTGCAGTGCACTGACCCACGCGCCCTGGATAAGTGCCACACATCATAGCGGGTGCGACCGGTCGGGGCCGGGAAGGGGGGCGTGGCGAGACCCAGAGTGCACTTGCCGCGATCGAATGAAGAGCTCCTGGATGGACGACAATTCGCCCACCTCATCAGTACTACGAATTAATAGATCAGGCCCGGATTGGCACTTTCTCTTTTATTTGCGAAATAGCCGAGAGCAAACGCCCAGCCTCGAGAGCTCACTCCCCCGCCGTCGATAGTCGCGATTCATCAGATGTTTTGAATTGATCGAATTAGCCCAATTTTGGCCCTCATATCACAGCATGCTCGGGCGCTGAATGTCTTTAGGATTCAATCTACCGAGAGGTTCGAGGGTTCCCTGGACGTCATGGATTTCCCGAATCCCCCTAAAAAGATCGACGCGCTAAGCCGTAAATGAGCCGAGAGGCCCGGTAGGCCTCTTGACGTACACAAACGGCAATACGCGCCGATTACTTCGGATACCTAACTTTCTATGGAGCTCCACATGCTGCGTTTCATCATGTCCCTGTCGCGCGACGAGCGCGGCGTTAGCGCGCTCGAATATGCGATTCTGGCTGCGATCGTCGTGTCTGCACTCGTAGCCCTTGGCACCGTTTTTTCGACAAATCTCCAGACGGTGTTTACCGACCTGCTGGGCAATATCGCGACGAAGGCGTCTTCGCTCACCAAGTAACTCAACGCTCGGATGGTGGCGCCGCGCGACGGGAACAGAGCGGGCGCCACGTTACTTCTCCCACCGCTTGGCTGTCGCGGAGTCGTCATGGATCTGGTCAAAATGATGGCATGCGTCATTCTCGGCATCCTTGCGTTCTCGGATCTGCGATCACGGCGCCTGCCTAACGCTTGGGTTGCCGCCTTTGCCACCCTCTACCTGCTCGAGGCGGCCCTTAACGGAAGCACGCTCAGGGTGTTTTCGGCGCATGCAGCGCTTGCCGCACTGTCGCTGGCGCTTGCAGCTGTGCTATTTCAGCTGCGATGGCTGGGCGGGGGCGACGTAAAAATGGGGGCGGCCGTATTCCTTTGGTGCGGCCCAACCTACGCTATCGCGCTACTGCTGATCATTTCCATTTGCGGCGCCCTGCTTGGCCTTTCGATGTTCGCCCTCGGCTCGGTGGTACGCCACCCCGCCTGCAGCCAACTGGCCCGACGGACAACCTGGATTTCGTCGGCCCGCGGCGTGCCATATGGCGTCGCGCTGGCTTTGGGAGGAGGGATCGCAGTTCTGCTACAGCCGGAGGCGCGGTTTCCTGCAATGGCCGCGTTGCTGACACCCTCGTTCGGTCACCACCTCGGTCTCGCGCTCATCGGCGATGCGCGGTTTGCCTAACGAGAATACGCCACCCCTATGCAAAACATTCTCAAGCTTGCCGCGCTCATCGGCGTTTCGGTGATCGGCGCATTCATCATTCGCGGGCTCTATATCGCCGCCTCGGCTCCAGGCGTGGCTAAGCCCGCTGCGGTCGTGCATGTGCGTGCCGCAGCGGATGATCTGCCCGACGGCCTGCTGTTGCGGGAGTCGGATCTCACATGGAAAGCGGTGCCGCACGATCAGGTCCCGCCCGGCGCGCTCGTGGAAGGCTCGCCCGAAGCCAGCGCTAACAATGATCTGAAAGGCGACTTGTTGCGCCACGCCGTACACGCTGGCACACCTCTGGGACTTACCGACGTGATCTTGCCGAGTGCGCCCGGCTTTCTCGCCGCGGCGCTCAAACCCGGGATGCGCGCCATTTCCGTCTCCGTCGACGATGTCTCGGGCAATGCAGGACTCATTCAGCCCGGCGACTATGTCGACGTGCTGCTCACCCAGCAAATCCGTGCCGATTCCGGCGTGAACGTTCCCCCAGCCCGGGCAGTGGAATCGGAAACGGTTGCGGAGCGGGTGCGCGTCCTCGCAGTCGGGTCCGCCTTCAAGCGCCCCAAGGACGATGCGGCGACAACCAACACGAACGTCCGGACGGCTACCTTCGAAGTCACACCAGCCGGCGCGCAGTCGATTACAGTGGCCGCGCATCTTGGCACGCTGTCGCTCGCGCTGCGCAGCTTTGCGACGCGCGACAAGTACGCTTCCGATGCCGAAGATGTCGCACACGCGCAAACGCCGCCCGTCTGGGCCGGTGACGTTTCCCGCGCGCTGAAGGTTGTAGCCACACCCGCGGCAACGCCCGGCAGGTCAGCAGCGCAGGCCCCGCAAGTCATCATCTATCGCGGCTCGAAGGTCGATCAGGCCGGCGGCTCGACACAAAGCGGCGCATCGCCCGGCATGCAGCCGCTGCCTCCGTTGCCCAGTGGTGCGCCGCCGATCGCGCCCGCCGGTAACGCAAACGAACCCGCCACACACGCAGGAACATAGGACCTCACATGGCCAGCCTCACACGCGCAAATCCCCACGCGCGCCGCGTGCGCCACCGCCCGGCCATGCGCGCAGCACTTGCGACGCACTTGGCGCACTTTGCCGCGCTCGTCGTGTTCGTTTGCCTCGCAACGTTCGTCGACTCTCGTGCTGCGTCAGCGGCGGAAACGGACGTACTTTCCGTTGCCGCGGGCGGCGGCACGATGATTTCGCTACCCGAACCCGCCGTCGCCGTCTTTGTGGCAGATCCTGACATCGCCGATGTCCATGTGCCGACGCCGCGCTCGGTCTTCGTGCTCGGCAAGAAGGCTGGCACGACCACACTCTTTGCGTTGGGCGCGAACAACCGGCAGATACTGCGTAAGACGATCAGCGTGGCGACCGATACCGCTTCTGTCCAGCGCCTGCTCGACACACGTTTTCCGCAGCTCGGCGTGCATGTGACAAGCGCTCCGGGGTCGCTGATGGTGAGCGGTTCGGTACCGAGTGCGGCCGATGCCGATGCCGTCGTTCAAACGTTGCAGCCTTATCTGCACACCAAGGAGCAACTGGTCAACCGGATGACGGTCGCGCATCCGATTCAGGTGCTGCTGCGCGTTCGCATCACCGAAGTCGACCGCAACATCACACATCAGCTCGGCGTCAACTGGAGTTCGTTGGGCAGGAACGGCAACTTCTTCGGCGGGCTGTTCAACGGCCGGCAACTCTTCGACGCTACCACGAACCTATTCAACTTGTCGTCCACCGGCGCCTTCTCGGTGCTCGGTGCTTTCAAGGCGGGAAACACACAGATCGAGGGCGTGCTGGACGCGCTCGACAAGGAAGGGCTGATCACGATGCTGGCCGAACCGAATCTGACGGCCGTCTCCGGACAGACCGCGAGCTTCCTCGCGGGCGGCGAACTGCCAATCCCGGTTCCTCAAAGCGGCACGACGAGCACGATCACGATCGAATACAAGCCCTACGGCGTCTCGCTAAATTTCACGCCGACTGTCATGGCCGACAACCGCATCAGCCTCAGCGTGCGGCCCGAAGTCAGTCAGATCGACCCAACCAACAGCATTACGCTGAACTCGATCGTCGTTCCGGCACTGACTGTGCGCCGCATGGAAACCACCGTCGAGCTGTCGAGCGGACAAAGCTTCGCCATTGGCGGATTGTTGCAGAGCACGTCAACCGACGTACTGTCGGAGCTGCCGGGCCTCGGTCGGCTGCCGGTACTCGGCAAGCTCTTCTCTTCGAAGAACTATCAAAACAACAAGACCGAGCTTGTCGTGATCGTCACGCCTTACATCGTCGGACCGACAGGGCCTGGTCGGCTGCACGGCGCGCTTGACGACATCATGCGCCCGAGCAGTGACGTCGAATTCGCTGTCCAGCACTCGCTCGGGGCGGATCCGCTGTCGGGCCAGTCGCCTCGTCTGGTCGGCGCGGCCGGCTTCGTCTACTGAGCAGGAGAAAGCTGATCATGATCCACTCACGGCTCGTCCTCCTCGTTACCGTGCTCGCCAGTGCGGCGAGTATCGGACTCACATCCTGCATGTCGGCGCCACTCGGCATGCCGGATGCGTCGGTGATCGGCTATGTGCCGGGCGAAAACGGCGGACATGCAGTGCCGCCTTCGTGCGAAGCACTGAGTCAAGAGGCTCCGATGCGCGACGCCGGAATGCAGCGGCCGAGCATCGCGTTCGGTTGCGCCACGTATTCGAACCTCGCGGCCATGGTCGCACGCCCTGCCGATTTCGTGAGCCCGCGGCCGTACGCCGGTGCGGATGCGCCCCTCGCCGCAAGTGCGGTGCGGCGCTATGAAGAGGGCCGCGCAACTCCGTTGCGCGGTGCATACGGTACCTCTTCCAGCTCGTCTTCATCGTCATCTTCTTCCTCGTCGGCATCGCCGGCCGGGTCACAGTAACGGAGGGGGCACGCATGGGCGCTCACGAATCCAATGTTTTCAAACGCCGGGCACAGCCGTCCGGCGCCGAAAAGCTCATTGCGGTCGTCGCCGATTCCACCAGCGCCGAGGTCATCAACAACGTCGTTATCGATCAAGGCGTTGCGACCTCGCATGTCGCGCTCGGTTCGCTCGACGATGCGATGGGTGTCATGACTTCGCTCAAGGAGTCGCCGCACTATCTGATCATCGATGTGTCCGGATCGGCCATGCCGATCTCTGATCTGATGCGACTGGCCGATGTCGTGGACCCGTCGGTCACCGTTGTAGCCATCGGCGAGCGCAATGACGTTGGGCTCTTCCGCAGCCTGCTCCAATTAGGCGTACACGACTATCTCGTCAAGCCACTCACCGTAGAGCTCGTTCGACGCTCGCTCGCATCGAACGATGCGAGTGCGTCCCCGCGAATGGGTAAAGCGCTGAGCTTTGTGGGCACGCGAGGGGGCGTTGGCGTGACGACGATCGCCACCGCGCTCGCAAATCATCTTGCTGACAAAACACGTCGCCGCATTGCATATATCGATCTCGATCTGTACGGCGGTGCCGCAGCCTCGATGTTCGGTGTATCGGCGAACACTGGGCTGATGGAATTGCTGCAAAATCCCCAGCGACTCGATCAACAGCTGATCAACCAGGCCTTCATCGCACAGAGCGATCGTTTATTCATTCTGGCCTCGGAATTACCGTACAACCACGAATTCTCGTTGCGTGCGGGAGCGTTTGCCGAGCTCATCGGCATGCTCAAACGCCACTTCCACTATATCGTGATCGATTTACCCCAACGGGGCGGCACCTTGGTCGACGAAGCGTTCGACGCGAGCGCGATGATTCATGTCGTGGCGGATCTCTCCGTGCACTCGACACGCGAAGCTGCCCGCCTGTGCCAGTTCGCGGAAACGCGCGATGCAAGTCCCGCGGTCTCGGTTCTCGTGAACGAGTCGAGACAACCCGTCGCCGGCCGCGTGCATGCGAAAGATTTCGTCGGTGCACTCGCGCGCGGATCGGTTCATTCGCTGCCTTACGAACCCCAAACGCTCGCATTGGCGGAAAACCTTGGGGAAGTCGTCAGTACGCAACGCTCCCAGTTCGCTGCGGCAATCGTCTCGCTTGCCAACTCGATCACGGGCAATGAGGTCGAGGCAGCACCCGCGCGTGCGCCGTGGTATCGGCGCCTTGCGCCCGCACGGAGGGCAAGCTGATGTTCGGCCGCCGCAGCGGGTTAGTCAGCGAAGCACCGACGACCGATCCAGACGAGTCGCGGGCTTCGCAGGCCGAGGCTCCATTCCCGGCGCCCGCCGCCGGGGGAACCTTGCGCGAGTCGAGCACCATGGCGACGGCAACATACGTGCCTTTGGCCCCCAACATATCGGACCGCCACGAGGCGGTCATCCGTTCCGATACATTCAAGGCGATACGCTCAGCCGTCTTCTCGTCGATGAACATGTCAGCGGCGCTAATGATGTCGCGCAGCGAAGTGCGTGCCGGCATCGAGCAGGTAGCGGCCGAGACGATCGCTCGAGACCGGCTGACGCTGACGCTCGGAGAACAAACGCTCATCGTCGATGAAATCGTTAACGACATGTTCGGCATCGGGCCCATCGAGCCTCTCCTGGCCGACGAACGCGTGACCGACATCCTCGTGAACGGGCCGGATCAGGTCTACGTCGAGCGAGGCGGACGTCTCGAGCTGACACCGTTGAAGTTCCGCGACAATGCGCACGTCGTCAACATTGCGCAGCGCATCGCGGCCGCCGTCGGGCGGCGCGTGGACGAAAGTAGCCCAATGGTCGATGCACGGCTTGCTGACGGCAGCCGCGTCAACGTCGTACTGCCGCCGATCGCGCTGCGCGGCGCGTCCATTTCGATCCGGAAATTCGCCAAACGCAACATTACGCTGGGCCGCATGGCGCAGCAGGGCAACATTTCGTCGGCGATGGTCGATGTGCTGCGAATCGCAACCGCGTGCCGGCTGAATGTCGTCGTCTCGGGCGGGACCGGCTCCGGCAAGACGACGCTGCTCAATGCACTTTCACGTTTCATCGACGAAACAGAGCGCGTCGTCACGATCGAGGACGCGGCCGAATTACAACTGCAGCAGCCTCACGTGGTCAGCCTCGAAACGCGGCCCGAGAATAGCGAAGGGCTCGGCGGCGTTTCACAGCGGGACCTAGTGCGCAATGCGTTGCGGATGCGTCCCGATCGCATCATTCTGGGCGAGACGCGCGGCACCGAGGCGTTCGATGTGCTGCAAGCGATGAACACTGGCCACGACGGGTCGATGACAACCGTCCACGCGAACACGCCGCGCGACGCGATCACCCGATTGGAAAGCATGGTGATGATGGCCAACGGCAATTTGCCGTTGATGTCGATTCGCCGGCAAATCGCAAGCGCGGTCCATCTGATCCTGCAGATCGAGCGCATGCGCGACGGCATGCGACGCGTGACGCACGTCACCGAGATTGTGGGCATGGAAGGCGACGTCGTCATCACGCAGGACCTATTCACATTTCGCTACAACGCGAGTGCCTATGAAGAACAGGTGCGTGGAGCATTCGAATGCTCGTCGCTGCGGCCAGTTTTTGCACAACGGGCGATGTACTACGGACTTGAAGAGGCGCTGCTTTCGGCGATGCAGTCATGAGACCCGCAGACATCGTCGCCATCGGTGCATTCTTTGGGTTCTTTATCCTCGGGCTAATCGTGCGGTCCTTGCGTCAGATTGCACGGCAGCAGCCGAGCACGCGCATTCGGACGCGCGTAGCCGAGCTGCGAGACGAACATCAAACGGCCACGACACGTCGCGGAGACAAGGAAGGGGAAGACAAGCAGCAAGAACTGTTGCAGCGCAAGCGCACGTTGCCCGATCAGGCCGCGCTGCTGGCCCCGTTCGTCGCCAAATACGAACACGTGCACACGGTCGGTGGTGGTGGCGGCATCCGGCTCATCTGCATTGCCGCCGTCGTGGCGTTCATCGGGTCACTCGTCGGGACGGCGTCGTTCTCGATGTCGCCGATCCTGCGTCTCATGATTTTGCTCGGCGTGACGCTGCTTGCGATGCGTACCGCTTACCGATGGATCATCAATCGCTTTCGACAGCGATTTCTCTCCGTGTTTCCCGACACGCTCGATCTCATCATTCGCGCGGTGCGCGCAGGTATCCCGGCTGTACAGGCAATCTGCATCGCGGGAGTTGAGAGTGAAGAGCCTGTTCGAGCGACGTTCCGAACCATGGGCGATGCGCTGCTCGTGGGTGCGGATGTGAAGGACGTCCTCGAGCGTGCGGCCGGACGTTTGCAGCTCGCCGACTTCTCGTTCTTCACGGTTTGCCTGATTCTGCAGCGCGAAACAGGCGGCAATCTCGGCGACACGCTCGAAAGCCTGGCAGCCATCGTGCGATCGCGTCGTGACATCCGTGCGAAAAGCAAGGCGCTGACTGCGGAAGGCAAGCTCGCAAGCAAAATGATCGCAGCCGTTCCTTTCGCGATTATGGGTATGTTTTACGTCACGAATCGTCCGTATCTCCAGACACTCACAAATACGCATGCCGGTCATATGATCCTCGCGGTCGCGGCCGGTTTGATGACGGTCGGATTGTGGTTGATCAGCAAGATTGCCAACCTGGATACTTCCCGATGATGAACGCCGACCTTTGGCGCAACGCCGTTCTGCTCCTGCTGCTTGCCGCCATCACATTGTGGTTTGTCTTACGTGGCACGAGTAAGCGCGCACGCATCGCCAATCGTGCCCGACAAAGCGCGGTACATGGCAGTAACAGCGCGCCGACCGCCACACCCGCGATGAACGTGCCGCAACGCCTGGCCAAGCGCGTGGCGACAATCGGCGAACGCATGCCCGTCGTCCAGGCGGAGGACCGTGCGAAGCTTGCGACGCGCCTCGCGAGCGCGGGCTTTCGCGACCGGCGCGCCGTTGCGGTCATGTCGGGCCTGAAGGTCGTCGTCGGCGCCTGCCTGGCACTTGCCGCCATCGTGCTCGGCGGGCATCTGCCCAAGCTCGGCCAATTCCTCATTTTTCGCGCGTTGCTGATGGCGGCTGCGTTCGTGATCGGGATGATGCTTCCCGAGCATGCTATAGGCTTCCTTATTCGACGCCGCCGCAAAGCGATCGCCGTCGCTTTGCCCGACGCGCTCGATTTGCTTGTTATCTGCACGAATGCAGGCAACAGCCTCGTCGTCGCGATCAAGCGCGTCGCAAGCGAGCTGCGCATCATCTGTCCGCCGCTTGCCGACGAGCTCGCCGTAACCGCTGATGAACTGAGCATGGGCGGCGATAGCGGGCTCGCGCTGCACGCCATGGCGGCCCGTATCGGTCTGCCCTCCGTGCGCGCGCTCGTAACGACGCTCGTCCAGGCCCAGAAGTACGGCACGCCCATCACGCAAGCACTGCGGACGTTGTCGCGCACCGAGCGCTCGATGCAGATGGTCGCACTGGAGGAAAAGGCCGCGAAGCTCGCGCCGAAGATGACCGTACCGATGATGCTGTTCATCATGCCGACAGTGGCGCTGATCGCGGCCGGCCCTGCTGCCATCCGGCTCATGGCCGCATTTCATCATCATTGATTCTGTGTTTGTCCGTTTTTTTTTGGAGGTGGCATGACCACACCCCGCCCAATTTCCTCGCGTCGCGCCTTGTTGGCGCTCTGTACGTCCGTCGTGGCCGCGATGCTTACGGCGGGCTGCGCGAGCAACCACTATGTAGCGCCTCAGCCTATGCCGATGACGCACGTCCCCGACGCGAATGCCGATCTGCATATCGCAGAAAGCGCGCTTGAAGCAGGCGATACGCAGTTGGCGCTCTCACTCTTCGACAAGCTGTTGAGAGCGGACCCGCAATCCAGACCGGCACAGCTGGGCCTCGCCGATACGATGTATCAGACCGGCGACCTTGCCCGCGCTGGTGTGCTGTACGCACGAGTCGCGGCGTCGGCGCCCGAGGATCCGCGCACGCAATTGGGCCTCGCGCGCATCGCACTACGCGAACGGCATCTGGACGAGGCAGAGCAGCGTTACCGCAAATTGTTGTCAGCGTATCCGGACAACGCCGTGGCAGCCGAAGGGCTCGGTGCCACACTCGACTTGCTGGGGCGGCACGATGAGGCGCAGGTGATCTATCGAGCCGCATTGGAACGACATCCCGAGGTTCACGGCCTGAAGGCGAATCTGGGCTTGTCGCTCGCGCTCTCGGGAAAGGCGCGAGCCGGCGCCAACGTACTGCTCGATATCGCAAGCTTGCCCGACGCCCCGCCACAAGCGCGCGAGAACCTCGCGCTTGCGTATGGCGTGCTCGGCAACGGTGATGCGGCCAAGCGCATTCTCTCGTCGGAAATGCCGGCGCAATCGGCGGAAGATAACCTGCGGTTCTACCGCGACTTGCGAGAGCGACTGACCGCACAGGCGAGCGGAGGCGCGAAGTCGGTCCAGACGCCAGGCGCCGACTCCTACACCGGTGGGGCGATTCAATGAAGCTGCGTCGGCATATCGGCAGGCACGCGCGCAGACGCGCGCGCGGCATCGTCTCGCTCGAGTTCGTGTTCATGCTGCCGTTTATGCTGGTCGTGATGTTTGGCATCATCGACATGAGTCTGCTGCTCTGCGATAAAGCCATCATCACCAATGCGGCAGGCCAAGCGGCACGTCAAGGCGTTGTGTTGCGCTCGACGCCCTACACGGTCTCCCAGATTCAGAGCGTCGCGCTCGCTTACACGAACAACAACCTCCTGGCCGGTGGCACGGTCACGGCCCCGACTGTCACGCCATCGGGCAGTTGTTCTACGATCGGCAGCGGCAACCCTCTGACGGTGACCATCAACTTCACCTATAACGGGCTCTTTGTCGGCTCCGCGCTTGCCGCGTTGACAGGCCCTTTCATCGTAACGGCCACGGCGGTGATGAACTGTGAATGAACGAGCCCAATCGATGCCGCGAACTGCGGCCATCAACAGGCCACCACAGGCCCACCGCGGGAATGTTCGGTGCGTAACCCATACGAAAGCGCGCGGTTCGGCGACGCTGTGGTTCCTATTCACGCTGACGATCTTGCTGATGTTCGGTGCGTTTGCGGTCGATATGCCCCGCTATTTCACTGTCAGCAATGAACTGCAAAACGCCGCCGATGCAGCGGCACTCGCGGGCGCCGGCGCGCTAACAACCGGTTCGAATGCACCGAACTGGTCGGCCGCGGCTGCCTCTGCAACAGCCGCGGTGCCACTGAACGGATCGGACGGCGTCACGCTATCGACAGCCACCGTCAACACAGGATATTGGGACGTCGCCGCTTCATCGCCGACGTTGGTTTCGCCGAGCGCGATCACGCTGCCCGCTCCTTCAGGACAGATGCCGGAGCCCGCTGTGCAGGTCACCATTACGCGAGCCGCAAATATCAACGGCGGGATGGTGAAGCTGTTGCTCGGCACGCTGTTCAATGTTTCCTCCGCGTCGGACAGCGCAACGTCCGTCGCGGTCATCACACCTCCTTCGGCCATCCCTGCTGGAGGTCTTTTTCCTGTCGCGATGGACCAGTGCATCTATAACCAATACTGGGACAGCACGACGAACCGGCCGAAACTCGATTCGACAGGACGGCCAACAGAAATCTATATCCAAAACGGCTCGCTGTATGGTGGCACATGCTCTGCCGGCCAGTGGACTTCGTTCCTGACTGTCGCTAACGATGTACCAACCATCCGCGGCCTGATTACCAATGGCAATCCGACTGCGCTGAGCATCGGGGATAGCATCTACATCGAGCCAGGCGTGAAAGACACGATATACAACAGTGTGCCGACAGGCGTCACGGTTGTTATGCCTGTCGCCACTAACATCGCGAGCAAGAGCTATACGCCGATCGTCGCCTTCGCTGCCTTTCACATCGATGACTCGGTTGGCGGCAGCGGCAAGTACATCTCGGG
>CBJLAJ010000019.1:0-51017 GCA_966421005.1 uncultured Paraburkholderia sp. | reverse complement strand
GGCGCAATCGATGAAAGCGAGGCAATCACCGTTCGCCTGCTTCCCCGTCGATCTCCTTAAAAAACGGCGGCCGAGCACCTGGGCCCGGCCGCCGCGCTGCTCGCACACTCAGCGACAGATCAGTGGACGACGCGCTCGAACACGAACTTGCCGTCTTGCACGCCGACGGGAATGACATCCTTCGGCCCGAACTTGCCCGCAAGAATCAGCTTGGCGACCGGATTCTCGATCTCCTGCTGGATCGCGCGCTTCAACGGGCGCGCCCCGAACAGCGGGTCGTATCCGACCTTCCCGATCTGCTCGAGCGCTTCGTCGGACACGACGAGCTGCATTTCGAGTTTCGCGAGCCTATCGTGCAACCGCTCGAGCTGGATCTTCGCGATCGATTCGATATTCTTGCGATCGAGCGCATGGAACACGACGACCTCGTCGATCCGGTTCAGGAACTCGGGGCGGAACTGCTGTTTGACCTCGGTCCAGACGGCGTCCTTGATGGCTTCCTGCGGCTCGCCCGACATCGCCTGGATCATCTGCGAGCCGAGATTCGACGTCATGACGATCACCGTATTCTTGAAGTCCACCGTACGTCCCTGACCGTCGGTCATGCGGCCGTCGTCGAGCACTTGCAAAAGCACGTTGAAGACATCGGGGTGCGCCTTTTCGATTTCATCGAGCAGAATCACGCTATATGGCTTGCGACGCACGGCCTCGGTCAGATAGCCGCCCTCTTCGTAGCCGATGTAACCGGGCGGCGCGCCGATCAGACGGGCGACGCTATGTTTTTCCATGAACTCGCTCATGTCGATCCGAATGAGGTGCTCCTCCGAATCGAACAGGAACGACGCCAGCGCCTTGCACAGCTCGGTCTTGCCCACGCCAGTCGGGCCAAGGAACAGGAACGAACCGTACGGCCGGTTCGGGTCCGCGAGCCCTGCGCGCGAACGGCGAATCGCGTCCGCCACGGCGCTGATCGCTTCATCCTGACCCACGACACGCTCGTGCAGCTTGCCCTCGATTTGCAGCAGTTTTTCGCGCTCGCCTTGCATCATCCGCGAAACGGGAATGCCGGTTGCGCGCGATACGACTTCCGCGATCTCTTCCGCACCGACTTGCGTGCGCAACAGCCGCGGGCGCTCGGGATTGTGCTGCTCCTTCGCTTCGGCCTGCGTGACCTGCTTCAGACGCGCCTCGAGCTCCGGCAGCTTGCCGTATTGCAGCTCCGCAACCTTCTCGAGCTTGCCCTCGCGCTGCAGGCGCGTGATTTCGGCACGCGTTTTCTCGATCTCTTCCTTCAGCTGTGCGCTGCCTTGAACGGCCGCCTTTTCAGCCGTCCAGATCTGCTCGAGATCCGAGTACTCGCGGTCGAGCCGCTCGATCTCTTCCTCGATCAATTGCAGCCGCTTTTGCGAGGCTTCGTCCTTTTCCTTTTTCACCGCCTCGCGTTCGATCTTGAGTTGAATGAGGCGCCTGTCGAGACGGTCCATCGCTTCGGGCTTCGAATCGATTTCCATCTTGATCTTCGAAGCCGCTTCGTCGATGAGATCAATGGCTTTGTCGGGCAGGAAACGATCGGTGATATAGCGGTGCGACAACTCGGCCGCGGCCACGATCGCGGGATCGGTGATTTCCACACCGTGGTGGAGTTCGTAGCGTTCCTGCAAACCGCGCAATATTGCAATCGTCGCCTCGACCGAGGGTTCGTCGACAAGCACCTTTTGAAAGCGCCGCTCGAGCGCGGCGTCTTTTTCGATGTACTTGCGATACTCGTCGAGCGTCGTCGCGCCGATGCAGTGGAGCTCGCCCCGCGAGAGCGCCGGCTTGAGCATGTTGCCTGCGTCGATCGCACCTTCGGCCTTGCCAGCCCCCACCATGGTATGGATTTCGTCGATGAAGACGATCGTCTGTCCTTCGTCGCGCGCAATGTCGTGCAACACCGCCTTGAGGCGCTCCTCGAACTCGCCACGGTATTTGGCGCCGGCGAGCAGGCCGGCCATGTCGAGCGACAGGACGCGCTTGTTCTTGAGCGATTCCGGCACCTCGCCGTTGACAATGCGCTGCGCAAGGCCCTCGACGATGGCCGTTTTCCCTACGCCGGGCTCGCCGATCAATACGGGGTTGTTCTTCGTGCGCCGCTGGAGAATCTGGATGGAGCGGCGAATCTCGTCATCGCGCCCGATGACCGGATCGAGTTTGCCGGCTCGCGCCCGCTCCGTCAGGTCGACCGTGTACTTTTTGAGCGCTTCGCGCTGGCTCTCGGCCTCGGGACTATGCACCTGAGCTCCGCCGCGCACGGCGACAATCGCCGTCTCGAGAGCCCGGCGCGTCAGCCCGTGCTCTCGCAGGAGCTTGCCGGCCTCGCCCTTGTCGTCCGCCACGGCAAGCAGGAACATCTCGCTCGCGATGAACGTATCGCTCAGTTGCTGCGCTTCCTTGTCGGCCTGATTCAGAAGGCCATTGAGCTCGCGGCTCAGCTGAATGTTGCCATCCGTGCCCTGCACCTGCGGCAGGCGCGCGATGGCTTCGTTGACAGCCGTCTGCAAGGCCTGAATATGGACGCCCGAGCGGGACAACAGCGAGCGCGTCGAGCCGTCTTCCTGCGCAAGCAGCGCAGCCAGCACATGAACGGGCTCCAGATACTGGTTACCCCGGCCGACGGCAATGCTTTGCGCGTCGGCCAAGGCTTCCTGAAACTTGGTGGTGAATTTGTCGATTCTCATGAAGAGACCTCCAATCTTGACTACCACCAACATGAGGGGCGAGCCGCGCGTTTCAAGCGTGCCCGCTCAAATCAGATATCGCCCTCGCCTGCCACACCGATCGGCACGACCGGCCTTGCCCTGGTGTCGGGCGCCTCGAAAAACGGCACACCGAGCAGCTCGGCAAGCGGTGCGGCGGGCCCCACAATGTCGGCCAGCGTGTGCCGGTCCAATTCCGCAAGGAACGCGCCGCGCGCCGCCTCGAAGATGTGTCTGAGCCGGCATTGCGGCTCGATGACGCAGGGACGGGCCTCGGCTGTCTCGCGTTCGAAACAACCGACGAGCGCGAAATCGGTTTCGGTCGCCCGAACGAGCTCGCCGATCGTCAGTTGAAGCGACCGGTCATTGAGCCGCAGGCCGCCGTGCCGGCCCCGTATCGTATCGATCCAGCTCCGCTCGCCAAGCTGCTGCACCACTTTCATCAAATGGTTCTTCGAGATTCCGTACGCATCCGAGATGTCTTGAATCGTCGAAAGGCCGTCCCGGCGTACGGCCAGGTACAACATCACGCGCAGCGCGTAGTCGGTGTAGTCGGTCAATCTCATGGCTGAACTCGCATCGGCACGGGGCCGCAGGTGCCCGTCGGGCAAAAACCGTGTCCCTCGAAGGGTTGTTTGCACGGTATGTTGACCATAACATGCGTTGCCGGGATGGGTCCGCGACGTGCTGCATCGAAATTGCCCATCTCGATAAGAAATGAAGTATGGCGCGCCGTTTCGCCGCACGCCAGCGCCCCCCTCGGAATTTGCGATGACTACCCCAACCCCTGAGAGCGGCCAGACGCCCGCCGGCGCCTGCCCCGCATCCGCCTCCACGGCTCGCGACAGCGAGCCGACCGAAGCGAATATCCGCGAGCTCGTCTACGCGTTTTACGATCGCGTCCGGGCGGATGCGCTGCTCGGGCCCGTTTTCGACGCCGTGCTCCACGGCCGCTGGGACGAACATCTGCCGAAGATGTGCCTTTTCTGGGGCAGTCTCGTACTGGGCGACAAGCGCTACCGCGGCAACGTCCAGCAGGCGCACCAACCGATTGAAGGGCTCGAGCCGCGCCATTTCAGCCGCTGGCTGCATCTTTTTCTCGATACCGTTTGCGATCGCTATGAGCCCGCGGCGGCTGTGCGCTTCATGGAGCCCGCGCTGCGCATCGCGCAAAGCCTGCAACTCTCGCGCTACGGTTGGGACTACAAGGTCCCCCCGGAGCAGCAGGCGCTGCTCGATCGGATTGCGCCGAAGCGCCCGGGCGACGCCCCATCGGATGAATCGCCCGGCGTCCGGCGGCGTCCCGAGGAACCGTTTCCAGCCAAAATCATCGGCCGCGGCAGCGACGAATCCGATTCGTCGGGCCATTGACATTTTCGCCGGCCCCACCCCCGCCGGGCAAGCAAGGCGCGGCGCGCAGGCTGCGGATAACGGCCCCCCTTGCGCGCCACCACGGCCGGGGCCAGTCGATAGCAAGATCGCTCCGGCACGACAGGCACGAAGCGTTTATGACACCCTTCCATGCTCCGCGAGGAAATCGAGCAGCGCCCGGACCCGCGAGGGCAGCGGCCCCCCTTGGCCGACATAGACCGCGTGAAACGCTTCCGCTTGCCCCACACCGAGATGGTCGAGGACGGACAAAAGTCTTCCCGCGGCAATATCTGCTCGGACGGTGAATGCAGCAAGGCGGGCAAGGCCGACACCCGCCAATGCGAGATGTCTCAAGCCCTCGCCATCACTCGACTGCACGCGGCCGCTCGCTGGCACGACGATGGTTTCCCCATTTTCCCGAAGTGGCCAGCCGTCGACCGCCCGCACATAACCGAAGCCAAGGCAATGATGCCGATCCAAATCGGCAATGGTTCGCGGCTCGCCGCAGCGAGCCAGATAGGACGGTGCGGCAACGATGGTAAGCGCCGTCTCCCCAAGCTTGCGTGCCACCAGGCTGGAGCTTTTGAGCGGCCCGGCGCGCACGGCGACATCGGTGCGATCGGCCAGCAAATCCACAACTGCATCGGTTTGCACAATGTCCAACGTGACGCTCGAGTGCTGCGTCAGAAATACCGGCAGCGCCGGCGCGAGGATGTGGTTGAAGTACGAGGCGCTGGTGTTGATGCGCACGCGGCCCACCGCTTGTTCCCCGATACCGACTATCCGCTCGGCGTCCTCCAGGTCCGCGAGAATACGCGTCGCCCGTTCGTAAAATGCACAGCCTTCGGGCGTGAGCTGCAGCTGTCGTGTCGAGCGGTTGAGCAGCCGTGCGCCGAGACGCGCTTCAAGCCTCGCAACGAGCTTGCTGACCGCGGAAGGGGTCATGCTCTCGGCACGGGCGGCAGGCGAGAAACCACCTAGCTCGATCACACGGACGAAGACCTCCATTTCGCCCGATCGGTTGACTTCGCGGCGCGCCATATTGAATTCATTTCACAAGTGATATTCCTATACGCACTCTATTTCATCCACCGGCAAACGTCTATTCTTCGGGATGAAGTTTCGAATCGAGATCGATCAACGCCACGGCATTTTCGCGCCGTGCCCTTCACCAAGGGGTACCTTTCATGAATTATCGACCGCTCGGCAAATCCGGCCTCCGGGTGCCGGCTCTCAGCTTCGGTGCGGGCACCTTCGGCGGTTCGGGTCCGCTGTTCAGCCATTGGGGCAATTCGGACGCCAAGGAGGCCCGGCGCCTCGTGGATATCTGCCTCGAGGCCGGCGTCAACCTGTTCGACACGGCGGACGTCTACTCCAACGGCGCTTCGGAGCAAGTGCTTGGCGAAGCGATCAAAGGGCGACGCGATGAGGTGCTGATCTCGACAAAGACCAGCCTCCCGATGGGCGACGGACCCAACGATGCCGGCTCCTCGCGTTTCCGTCTGGTCCGGGCCGTCGAGGACGCGCTGCGTCGTCTCCAGACTGACTCTATCGATCTTCTGCAGCTTCACGCTTTCGACGCGGGAACTCCTGTGGAGGAAGTGCTTTCGGCGCTCGATACGCTCGTCCGTGCCGGAAAAGTTCGCTACGTCGGTGTCTCGAACTTTTCGGGCTGGCAGATCATGAAATCGCTAGCCGTCGCCGACCGTTACGGTTGGCCGCGCTACGTGGCGAATCAGGTCTATTACTCCCTCGTCGGCCGCGACTATGAATGGGATTTGATGCCGCTGGGCGAAGACCAGGGCCTCGGCGCCATGGTCTGGAGTCCGCTCGGCTGGGGTCGGCTGACCGGCAAGATCCGTCGTGGCTCGCCGCTGCCCGAACGTAGCCGCCTGCATGAAACCGCCAATTTTGCCCCGCCGGTGGACGAGGAACATCTCTATGGTGTGGTGGATGCACTCGACGCGATAGCGAACGAAACCGGCAAGACGATTCCACAGGTTGCGCTGAATTGGCTACTGCAACGCCCGACCGTCTCCTCCGTCATCATCGGTGCGCGCAATGAGGCACAGCTTCGCGAAAACATCGGCGCGATTGGCTGGAGCCTGACACCCGAACAGACCGCAAAGCTGGACCAGGCCAGCACGGTTAAAGCGCCCTACCCGTATTCGCCCTATCGGCAGCAGGAAGGCTTCGCGCGTATCAACCCGCCGATGGCGGGATAGAGGGCGAAAATGCGAGCGCGACACTCAGCACCTTGATCGACCTCAAACGAGGAATGTCGACTTCGGATCGCCCATTCCTCTAATCGCTGCCCGGCTCGCCGCCCGCGTCCGGCGACGCATTGCCTGCCTCGATGCCCCAGCGCGCCAGCGCGGCATCGTCAGCCACGCGGGCATCGACCCAGCGCGAACCGGTCGGCGTCGTCTCTTTCTTCCAGAATGGGGCCTGGGTCTTGAGATAGTCCATCACGAATTCGCACGCCGAGAACGCATCGCCGCGATGAGCCGCTGTGGCCGCCGCCAGCACGATCTGATCGAGCGGATAAAGCTTGCCGACCCGGTGCACGATCAGGACATCGGAGCCGGGCCAACGCCTGCGGGCTTCATCGACGATCGATTCCAGCGCCTTTTCCGTCATGCCGGGGTAATGCTCGAGCTCCATCGCCATGACATCGTCGCCATCGTTCATATCGCGCACCGTTCCCACAAAGCAGGCTACCGCGCCCACCTTGGGGTTATGCGCACGCAGCGCGGCAACCTCGGCGCTCAAATCGAAGTCCGCGGTCTGGACACGCACGGTCATAAGCAGCTCTCCTTCTCCGGCAGCGCGCGCTCAACCGCCTGTCACAGGCGGAAAGAACGCGACCTCGCAGCCGTCGGTCAGGCGCGCGGCGGCATCGGTCATTGTCTGATTGCAGGCCATGCGCAAGGCGCGGCCCTCCGCAAGGGTCTCGCTCCAGGCCCCGCCGCGCGCGCGCAGCCATGCCCGCACATCGCCGACGGTGCCGATGCCCTCCGGCAGTTCCACCGACTCGTGCGCGAGGCCGAGCGATTCCCGCACACTGGCGAAGTATTTCAATTCGATTTTCATTCGATGACAGTTCGCCGTTGGCGCCGCACGTCAGCCGAGCAGCTCCGAAAAAGGAAGAAAACGGACGGTCTCGCCCGCGCTGATCGCATGATTCGGCGGATTGTCGATGAGGCCATCGCCCCATACCGTCGATGTCAGCACAGCCGAACTCTGATTGGGAAAGAGCTCGAGCCCGCCAGCCGCGTTGACGCGCGCGCGCAGGAATTCATTGCGACGGTCGGCCTTCGCTTGCGTGAAGTCCGCGCGCAGCGAAATCGCGCGCGGGGTCACGTCGCGAGCGCCGGCCAGCCGCAGCAGGAACGGGCGAACGAACAGCAAAAAGGTCACGAAGCTCGACACCGGATTGCCGGGTAGACCGATGAAAAACGTTTCGCTATCGTTGGCGGCCGACGCTTCGCCCGGTACGGCGCTCTCGCCGCTGGACGCATCCCTGCGCACCGCGCCGAATGCGAGCGGCTTGCCCGGTTTCATCGCGATCTGCCACAACGCGAGGCGGCCCAGCGCCTCGAGCGCCGGCCTGATGTGGTCCTCCTCGCCGACGGACACACCGCCTGAGGTGAGGATCAAGTCATGCTCCCGCGCGGCGGTCGCGAGTGCCTCGCGCGTGGCATCGAGCCTGTCCGGTACGATCCCGTAATCGGTGACGGCACAGCCGAGGCGGGCCAACAACGCGCGCAACGTGAAACGGTTCGAGTTATAGATTCCGCCGGGCGCCAACGGCTCGCCTGGCATCGTCAGTTCGTCGCCCGTGAAGAATACGGCGACCTTGAGCGAGCGCGTCACCGTCAACCCGGCGCATCCTATGGATGCCGCGAGGCCCAGTGCCTGCGGCGTGAGGCGCGTTCCAGCCGGCAATACCACGGCGCCGCGCCGGATGTCGGCGCCTTGCGCGGTGATCCATTCGCCAGCCCTGGGCGTATGCAGAATCTGCACCGTATCGCCCGACGTCTCGGTCTGCTCCTGCATGACCACGGCGTCGGCGCCCGGAGGGACAGTCGCGCCCGTGAAGATGCGCGCCGCCGTACCCGACGCTAGCGGGAGAGCCGGCTGACCGGCGGGAATCCGCTGCGAAATCGGCAAGGCGCGTTCGCCATGAAGCAACTCCGCGCTGCGTACGGCGTAGCCGTCCATCGCGCTTATGTTCATAGGCGGCACGTCTAGGTCCGATACCACATCGGCGGCCAGCACGCGGCCGAGCGCATCGAGCGTCGGCACAGTCTCGACACCTGCGACGGGTCGCGCGGCCCCAAGCAGCGCGGCGAGCGCGTCGGCTGTCGAGAGGAGCGGTGGGCGGGTGGCGGTGGCGCTTGGCGTGGACATCGATTCTCGCGGGTGTGTCTGGAGATGAGACTGTCATTGTAGCGACGTGCGGCGAAGACGGCGCACCGCGCCGCCGCCGTCCCCGCTCAGCTTGCCGCCAAGGCCAGCCTCAAAGCCCGGTATGGGCCACGATGAATTCCTTTACGCGGCTGGCATCGGCCGGCAGCACGTCGAAGCGCTGCTGCTGCGATTCGAGCCCCTCGAAACCGGCCGGCCGCTCGGGCTCGCGGCCGAGCGCCTCACGAATCGTCTCACCGAACTTGATGGGCTGCGCCGTCTCGAGCACGACCATCGGCACGCCAGGTTCCAGATATTCGCGAGCCACCTTGACCCCGTCGGCGGTATGCGTGTCGATCATCGTGCCGTAGCGCGAAAATACGTCACGGATCGTCGCGATACGGTCGGCGTGCGTGCTGCGCCCCGAAACGAAGCCGAACTCGCGCACGCGGGCAAAGTCGCCGCTCGCGGCGAGATCGAAGCCGCCCTTTTCCTCGACGTCGCGAAAGAGCTGCAGCACACGCGCCGGATCGCGGCCCAGCAGATCGAAGACGAAACGCTCGAAATTCGACGCCTTCGAGATGTCCATGCTCGGGCTGCTCGTATGGTAGGTCTGAGCCGCGCCGCGCACGCGATAGACGCCCGTGCGGAAAAATTCGTCGAGCACGTCGTTTTCATTCGTGGCGACGGCGAGTTTGGCGATCGGCAACCCCATCATGCGTGCGATATGTCCCGCGCAGACATTGCCGAAGTTGCCCGACGGCACCGTGAACGACACGCGCTCGTCGTTCGAGCGCGTCGCCGCAAAGTAACCCTTGAAGTAATAGACGACCTGGGCCACGACGCGCGCCCAGTTGATCGAATTGACCGTGCCGATATGCTGCCGGGACTTGAACGCGTGATCGTTCGACACCGCCTTGACGATGTCCTGGCAATCGTCGAAAACGCCTTCGACCGCGATGTTGAAGATGTTCGGCTCCTGCAAGCTGTACATCTGGGCGGTCTGGAACGCGCTCATCTTGCGATGCGGCGAAAGCATGAACACGCGCACGCCGGCCTTGCCGCGCATCGCGTACTCGGCCGCGCTGCCCGTATCGCCCGATGTCGCACCGAGAATGTTCAACGTCTGGCCGTGCTTCGCGAGCGCATACTCGAAGAGATTGCCGAGCAGCTGCATCGCCATATCCTTGAACGCCAGCGTCGGCCCGTTCGAAAGCTCGACGAGCGCAAGCGGCGCGCCGTTTTCCACGCCGAGCTGCCTCAGCGGCGTAATCGCCTCCGCATCCTCGCCGCCCCGTGCGTTGCAATAGACGTCGGCGCGGTAGGTGCGCCGCGTCAGCGCGCGCAGATCCTCGGCCGGAATGTCGTCGCTGAATTTCGACAGGACTTCGAAGGCAAGTTCCGCATAAGGCAGATCGCGCCAGCGTGCGAGTTCGTCGGCCGACACACGCGGATATTCGGCTGGCAGGTAAAGGCCGCCATCCTTCGCAAGGCCGCCCAGCAGGATGTCGGAGAACGTGTGGCGCTCGCCGATGCCGGCACCACGCGTCGAAATGTAGTTCATGATGGAATCTCTCTTCGGCTCAGTCCAGCGCTTCGATGCGCAGCTTCGTGACGCTCGAGACGACGGTCGCAAGCGCCTCGATCCGAGCGATGGCCGCATTGACGTTTTTCTCGAGCGTCTCGTGCGTAATGATGACGACGTCGGTCTGCCCGTCCCCGGCGATCTGCTCCGCTTCCCGTTGCAGCATGGCATCGATGGAAATACCCGCATCGGCAAGCAGGCGCGTGACATCGGCGAGCACGCCGGTCACGTCCGCGACGCGCAGGCGCAGGTAGTAGCCGCTCGTCACCTCCTCGATCGGCAGCACCGGGGTGTCCGACAAACTTTGCGGCTGGAACGCGAGGTGGGGCACACGGTGCTCGGGGTCCGCCGTATGCAGACGCGTCACATCGACGAGATCGGCGACGACGGCCGACGCCGTCGGCTCCGCGCCCGCGCCCTTGCCGTAGTACAGCGTCGCGCCGACTGCATCGCCGTGTACTTCGACGGCGTTCATGGCCCCCTCGACGCTCGCGATCAGCCGCTTGGCCGAAATGAGCGTGGGATGCACGCGCAGCTCGATGCCGCGGTCCGTGCGGCGCGTGATGCCGAGCAGTTTGATGCGGTAGCCGAGATCTTCCGCGTATTTGATATCGGTGGCATCGAGTTTCGAAATGCCCTCGACGTAGGCGCGATCGAACTGCATCGGTACGCCGAACGCGATCGCGCTCATGATCGTGAGCTTGTGCGCGGCGTCGATGCCCTCGATGTCGAACGTCGGGTCCGCTTCGGCATACCCGAGCGCCTGCGCGCCCGCGAGCGCCGTCGCGAAGTCGAGCCCGCGTTCGCGCATCTCGGAAAGGATATAGTTCGTCGTTCCGTTGATGATGCCGGCGATGTACTGGATGCGATTGGCCGTCAGGCCTTCGCGCAGCGCCTTGATGATCGGAATGCCGCCCGCGACGGCCGCCTCGAACGCCACCATGACGCCCTTCTCGCGCGCCGCGGCGAAAATCTCGGTGCCATGCACGGCCAGGAGGGCCTTGTTCGCCGTGACGACATGCTTGCCATTGGCGATGGCGCGCAGCACGAGCTCGCGCGCAATACCGCTGCCGCCGATCATTTCCGCCACGATGCCGATCGCCGGATCGTCCACCACGGCATTGAAGTCCGCGCCGACTTGCACATCGCCGGCCGCCCCGCCCAGGGCGGCAAGCGCCTTGGCCGGATTGCGCACCGCGATGCGGGCGATTTCGATGCCGCGGCCGGCGCGACGTTTGATTTCTTCCTGATTGCGCCGCAGCACCGTGAAGGTGCCGCTTCCTACCGTGCCGAAGCCCAACAGGCCAACTTTGATCGGTTCCATGCAGCGTCTGAGTCGATTGGATGATGCGTTGATGAGTGTGTCTTGCGAGCGCGCGCCACCTGGCGTCAAGTGCTGTGGCGCTTGCGATAGCCCTCGAGGAACCGCGCAATGCGGTCGATCGAATCGGTCAGATCGTCCGCGTTCGGCAGGAACACCACGCGGAAGTGATCGGGCCGCGGCCAGTTGAAACCCGTGCCTTGCACGAGCAGCACACGTTCTTCGAGCAGCAGATCGAGCACGAACTGCTGATCGTCTTCGATCGGATAGATTTTCGGGTCGAGCCGCGGAAACATGTACAACGCGGCCTCGGGCTTCACGCAACTGACGCCGGGAATCGCATTGAGCATCTCGTGGGCAATCTGGCGCTGCTTGTGGAGCCGCCCGCCCGGCATGATGAGATCGTCGATGCTCTGATAGCCGCCCAGCGCCGTCTGGATGGCATACTGCCCCGGCACATTGGGGCAAAGCCGCATCGAGGCGAGGATGCCGAGCCCTTCGAAGTAATCCTTGGCACGACGTCGGTTGTCTCCGGTCAACCCCGAAACGTACATCCAGCCGGCCCGATAACCGCATGAGCGGTAACTCTTCGAGAGGCTGTTGAAGGTGACCGTCAACACGTCTTCGGACAGCGCCGCAACCGAAGTGTGCTTCTTGCCGTCGTAGACGATCTTGTCGTAGACCTCGTCGGCGAAAACGACGAGGCCGTGCTGGCGCGCGAGTTCGAGCAGATCGAGCAGCAATTCGTCCGAATAGAGCGCGCCTGTCGGATTGTTCGGATTGATGATGACGAGCGCGCGCGTGTTCGGCGTGATTTTCGCCCGCACGTCGTCGAGATCGGGCATCCAGCTGTTCGATTCGTCGCACAGATAGTGCACCGGCGTGCCGCCCGAGAGGCTCACCGCGGCCGTCCAAAGCGGATAATCGGGCGCGGGCAGCAACACTTCGTCGCCGTCGTTGAGCAAGCCCTGCATCGCCATCACGATGAGCTCGGACGCTCCATTGCCGATGTAGATGTCATCGAGCTCGACCCCCGCCACGCCCTTTTGCTGCGAGTAATGCATGATCGCCTTGCGCGCAGCGAATACGCCCTTCGAATCCGAATATCCCGACGAAACGGGCAGATTGCGGATCATGTCCTGGACGATTTCCTCCGGTGCATCGAAGCCGAACGGCGCGAGATTGCCGATATTGAGCTTGATGATCTTGTGGCCTTCGTCCTCGAGGCGCTTGGCGTGCTCGAGCACGGGCCCGCGGATGTCGTAGCAGACGTTTAACAGCTTGTTCGATTTGAGAATCGGTTTCACGGCGACACGGGTCCTCGGGAAAAGCCTGAAGGGGCGAAAGCGCTGGCAGCCGAGGCGCCGGGCGAGCCAGGACTGCTCCGGGCGCGGCGGCGAATTCACCGGGTGGGGAGTACGCAAGGCGGGCCAGCGCGTGGCGCTTTTGGCGCCCGTGGCTGGACTCCCCGCGCGTCAATCGCGATGCAAAGGGCGCCGCCGGGCGGCTAAAAAGTTATAATTTAGCGGATTTCGGCCAACTTTCGCAACGCACAATCGCCAGGAGCCGGAAGCCAGCCAGGGAACTACGGAAAAAACGGATTTGAAATTACACCAGGATTCGAGCGGCGCCCTGAACACGGTCACCGGTTACGGCGCCCACTACGTGGAGATCAATCTCGAGCGCCATGAAAGCAGCGTCGTCGTCGTGCCGGACGCGCCCGTCATCGAGTGGCCCGTCTCTTCGTTCGACACGCTGAGCGTGGAACACTTCGAGATCGTGCTGGCCACCGCGCCCGAGGTGGTCGTCTTCGGCACCGGCGCACGCCTGCGGTTCGCACATCCGCGTCTGACTGCCGCGCTCACGGCACGGCGCATCGGCGTCGAATCGATGGATTTCATGGCCGCCTGCCGGACTTACAACATTTTGATGGCCGAAGGCCGCCGGGTCGCGGCGGCGCTGCTCATCGAGCGATGAGCGTTCGCCGCGCGCGTCTTCCCGCATCTTCGAGCGCCGCCGTCCCGGCGCGGGCAACGGCGCCAGCAACTGGCCCGGTGCAGCGGATGCGCCGCGCATTCGACACCCATTGGCCGCTGCCGCGGCTTCGCTAAACGGATTCCGACTCATGCCGCTTCAACGTTATTCCCGCACCGCCGGCGCGCCCCCCGCAGACGGCGGTGCCCCTTACGGGACGGGCCTCGCGCAGTCATTGCCCGCCAGCCGCGTCGTCATCGTCCTGCTCATCCTCGCGCTCGCCGTCATCTGGTTCGTGCCGCTCGGCTGGCGGCACCTCGTGCCGAGCGACGAAGGCCGGTACGCGGAAATGGCCCGCGAGATGCTCGTCACCGGCGACTGGATCACGCCGCGCTACAACGGCTACAAGTATTTCGAAAAGCCGCCGCTGCAAACCTGGGCCAATGCACTGACGTTCGCCTGGTTCGGCATCGGAGAGTGGCAAGCCCGGCTCTACACGGCGTTGACAGGCTTCGCGGGCGTATTGCTCGCCGGCTTCACGGCACGGCGGCTCGTGAGCCCCGCCGCGGGCTTCGCCACGGCGCTGGTGCTGGCGAGCGCGCCTTACTGGAACCTGATGGGGCACTTCAACACGCTCGACATGGGCCTGTCGTTCTGGATGGAGTGCGCGTTGTGCGCGCTGCTGCTCGCCCAACGCGGCGAGGCGACGCCACGCGGGCGACGCGCCTGGATGTGGGCATGCTGGGCGGCCATGGCGCTGGCGGTGCTATCGAAAGGACTCGTCGGCCTCATCCTGCCTGGTGCCGCGCTCGTCATCTACACGCTGATCGAGCGCGATTGGGCCATCTGGAAACGCCTCAACCTTGCGAGCGGGCTCGTCGTTTTCTTTGCCATCGCGACCCCCTGGTTTGTGCTCGTTCAACTGCGTAACCCCGAATTCTTCAATTTCTTCTTCATCGTCCAGCAATTCGAGCGCTATCTCACACCGGATCAGCACCGCCCCGGGCCGATCCATTATTTCGTGTGGGTCATGCTGATCGGGTTCCTGCCATGGCTGTCGATCGCCGTACAAAGCCTGCGCCACGCGGCGCGCGCCCCGCGCGAGGCCAACGGCTTCAGGCCCGCTATGCTGCTTTTCGTCTGGTCGGCCTTCATCTTCGTCTTTTTCAGCGTGTCGCATTCGAAGCTCGTCTCGTACGTGCTGCCTATCGCACCCGCCGTGGCCCTCATCCTCGGCGCCTATTTGCCGCACGTTTCGCGCGAGGCATGGCGCCGCCACCTGCTGGGCTATCTCGGGTTCCTGGCCGTCGCCGCCGTGGGGGCAATCTTTATCGGACGCTTCGGCGACGCCCGCACGCCCAACGCGCTTTACCTCGAGTTCCGCAACTGGGTCTTCGCCGCGCTTGCGGTGGCCGCCGCGCTGACGCTCGTGGCGATCTGGATCAACCGGCGCGCGCAGGGTTCGGTGCTGCCAACCGCTGCCGCCTTCGCCGCGGGGTGGCTGATGCTGGGCACGATCGCCGGCACGGGGCACGATGCATTCGGTCGGTATAGTTCGGGCGCGCTGCTCGCGCCCGCCGTCAAGGCCGCGCTGGCGCGCCTGCCGGCCGACGCGCCGTTTTACTCCGTCGGCCTGCTCGATCACACGCTGCCGTTTTACGTCGGCCATACGACGATCATGGTCCAGGATGCGAACGAACTGACGTTCGGCGTCCAGCAGGAGCCGCAGAAATGGGTGCCGACCATCGCCGAATGGATCGAGCGTTGGAAAGCGGCGCCGTATGGCCTCGCCGTCATGACGGTGTCCCGCTACGACGAATTGGCCGCGGCCCATGTGCCGATGCGCGTGATTGCGCGGGACGTGCGCCGCGTGGTCGTGGAGAAACCCGGAACGCCGCGAACCTGAGCCCCAACGGAATTCAACCCTATCGCTGCCGCATGCGCGGCCACCCCACGATTCCCAATGAACCCGATTTCGCTATTTTGCATTCTGGCCGGCGTGAGTCTGAACGCCGGCGCGCAGTTGCTGCTCAAAGCCGGAGTGAACGCCGTTGGACACTTTGAATTCACCCGTGCGAACATTGTGCCCGTTGGCCTCAAGCTCGCCACACAATTGCCGATCGTAGGCGGCCTCGCCTGCTACGTCGTCAGCGTGGCCGTCTGGATCGTCGGGCTTTCGCGCGTCGACGTCTCGGTTGCCTATCCTATGCTTTCGCTGGGCTACGTCGTCAACGCATTTGCCGCATGGTATCTGTTCGGCGAAGCGCTCTCGGTACACCGGCTGGCGGGTATCGCCATCATTTTGGTCGGCGTCGTCGTACTCGCGCGCAGCTAAAGGCCCCGCATGGCTGCTCCGTTCTTCTTATCCGTGCATAGCATTCATCATCCATGACCCAGCAAGCCCTCCCCTTTTTGCCGTTCGTACGGCCCGAGATCGACGAGGAAACGATTCAGGGCGTAGCCGATGTGCTGCGTTCCGGCTGGATCACCACCGGTCCCCAGAATACAGCCTTCGAGAAACAATTATCGGAGTTCTGTGGCGGCCGCCCGGTGCGCACGTTCAATTCGGGCACGGCCACGCTCGAGATCGGCCTGCGCATCGCCGGTGTCGGCCCCGGCGATGAGGTCATCACGACGCCCATTTCGTGGGTCGCAACCGCCAACGTCATCCTCGAAGTGGGCGCAACGCCGGTTTTCGTCGATATCGATCCCCTCACCCGCAATCTCGATCTGGATCTCCTCGAAAAGGCCATTACGCCGCGCACGAAGGCGATCATGCCCGTCTATATCGCGGGACTGCCTGTCGATATGGACCGACTCTATGAGATCGCGCGCGCCTACAAGCTGCGTGTCATCGAAGATGCCGCGCAGGCGATCGGCGCCACCTGGCGCGGCGAGCGCATCGGCAAGCTCGGCGACATCGTCTCGTTCAGCTTTCATGCGAACAAGAACCTGACGTCGATCGAAGGCGGCGCACTCGTGCTCAACGACGAAGCCGAGGCCGAGCTCGCGCGCAAATACCGGTTGCAAGGCATTACCCGCACCGGCTACGACGGGATGGACTGCGATCTGCTCGGCGGCAAGTACAACCTGACCGATGTTGCGGCGCGCGTGGGCCTCGGACAACTCGCGCGGCTCGAGCATTTCGTCGCGAAACGCAAGACACTGGCGCGGGCCTATTTCGAGGCGTTCGAAAACGGCGCCGCGCTCGCGCTCGGTGCCGGGCTGCCCGTTCGCGATTTCGAAAACGGCAACTGGCATATGTTCCAGATCGCCCTGCCGCTCGCGCGACTCACGATCGATCGCGCCGGCTTCATGCAGAGGATGCACGAGACATACGGCATTGGTACTGGCGTACATTACCCTGCCATCCATCTGTTCACGCTTTATCGCGCGCGCGGCTTTGCGCCGGGCATGTTCCCCCATGCCGAGCGCTACGGAGCCTCCACACTCACGCTGCCGCTTTTCACGCAAATGACTGAAGCCGATGTGGCGCGCGTCACCGCCGCTGTCAACGAAATCTGCGAACAACACGGGAAATAAGCGGACATGACTTATACGGAATATCGTTCGGCGCCTCCTGAAGTGTCGGTGATCATCCCGGTCTATAACGAAGAAGCCGGCCTCAAGGCGCTTTTCGAACGCCTTTATCCGGCGCTCGACGCAATGCGCACGTCCTATGAAGTGATCTTCATCAATGACGGCAGCCGAGACAGATCGGCGGCGATGCTTGCCGAACAATTTCGTGCGCGCCCCGATACCACCCGCGTCGTCCTGCTGAACGGTAACTACGGCCAGCACATGGCCATTCTCGCCGGCTTCGAGCAATCGCGCGGCGCGATCGTGCTGACGCTCGATGCCGATTTGCAAAATCCGCCCGAGGAGATCGGCAAGCTCGTCGAAAAAATGCGCGAAGGCTATGACTATGTCGGCTCCATTCGGCGCGACCGGCAAGATACGCTCTGGCGACGCAAGGCGTCGCGCGCGATGAACCGCCTGCGCGAGCGGATCACCCGTATCCGCATGACGGACCAGGGCTGCATGTTGCGCGCATACAGCCGGCAGATCATCGATACGATCAACCGCTGCGGCGAGGTCAACACATTCATTCCGGCACTCGCGTATACGTTCGCGCAAAACCCGATCGAAGTGGAAGTGGCGCATGAGGAACGCTTCGCGGGCGAATCGAAGTACTCGTTTTACAGCCTCATCCGCTTGAACTTCGATCTCGTGACGGGCTTTTCGGTCGTGCCGCTGCAGTGGCTGTCGTTCATCGGCGTCATTCTTTCGATGGGCTCAGCCGGCCTGTTCCTGCTGCTCGTCATTCGCCGCTTCGTGATCGGCGCCGAAGTCCAGGGCGTGTTTACGCTATTCGCGATTACGTTCTTCATGCTCGGCGTCATCATCTTCGCGCTCGGTCTGCTCGGCGAATATATCGGCCGCATCTACCAGCAAGTGCGGGCGCGGCCGCGCTATCTCATTCAGACCGTGCTCGAAGCGCGCGACGGGGACGCGTTCCCCGTATCGATCGCCACGCCCACCGTATCGGCCGAGCGCATCGCGCAGGGAGACACGCAACGATGAGACCGCGCGCCGTCGTTTTCGCTTACCACAACGTCGGTGCGCGCTGCCTGCGGGTGCTGCTTGCTCGCGGCGTGGATGTCGCACTCGTCGTAACCCACGAGGACAACCCGCTCGAAAACATCTGGTTCGAAAGCGTGGCCGCTGTCGCCGCCGAGCATGGCATCGCAACGATCACCCCGCAGGACCCGGCCGGCAACATCCTGCGCGACGCGGTCCGCGACGCTCAACCCGAGTTCATCTTCTCGTTCTACTACCGGCACATGTTGCCGACCGACGTCCTCGCGCTCGCGCCTCGCGGCGCGTATAACATGCACGGCTCGCTGCTGCCGAAATATCGCGGGCGCGTCCCGACGAACTGGGCCGTGCTCAATGGCGAGACGGAGACGGGCGCGACGCTGCACGAAATGAGCGTCAAGCCCGATGCCGGCGCAATCATCGGCCAGACGAGCGTGCCGATCCTGCCCGACGATACAGCGCAGCAGGTGTTCGACAAAGTCACGGTCGCGGCGGAGCAGACGCTTTGGCGCGTGCTGCCCGCCCTGCTTGCGGGCGATGCGCCGCGCCTGCCGAACGACATCGCAAACGGCAGCTACTACACCGGACGCAAGCCGGAAGACGGCCGAATCGACTGGTCGGCGCCGGCTGAACGCGTCTATAACCTCGTGCGCGCCGTCGCGCCGCCGTACCCGGGCGCGTTCACCGATATCGGGGACGAGCGCTTCGTCGTCGCCCGCGCTCGGCTCGCGCCAATCGGAGACGCGCGCGTTGCCGCCCTCGCGAATTTGCCCCCGGGTCTGCACGTAAGCGATAATGCGCTTTTCGGCCTCTGCGGCGATGCACGCGCCATCGCCATCTCCGAATTGTGGCACGCGCGCGACGGCAAAACGGCCGTCGTCACTCCCGCCCAATTCGCCCAGCTCACCCAGCTTACTGATCGCACCCGTCATTCATGAAAACCGAAGGCTCCGCTAAAAAAGTCCTGATTCTCGGCGTCAATGGCTTTATCGGCCACCACCTGTCCAAGCGAATCCTCGAAACGACCGACTGGGAAGTCTTCGGCATGGATATGCAGACGGACCGGCTCGGCGAGCTCGCGAGCCACGAGCGGATGCACTTCTTCGAAGGCGACATCACGATCAACAAGGAGTGGGTCGAGTATCACGTCAAAAAGTGCGACGTAATCCTGCCGCTCGTCGCAATTGCCACACCGGCCACCTATGTGCAGCAACCGCTGCGCGTGTTCGAGCTCGACTTCGAGGCGAATCTGCCGATCGTTCGCTCGGCGGTGAAGTACCGCAAACACCTCGTTTTTCCGTCGACTTCCGAGGTCTACGGCATGTGCGCGGACGAAGAATTCGATCCCGCCGCCTCCCCGCTCACCTACGGGCCGATCAACAAGCCACGGTGGATCTATGCGTGCTCGAAGCAGCTGATGGATCGCGTGATCTGGGGCTACGGCATGCAAGAGGGGCTCAATTTCACGCTCTTTCGACCGTTCAACTGGATCGGGCCGGGCCTCGACTCGATCTACACCCCGAAGGAAGGCAGCTCGCGCGTGGTCACGCAGTTCCTTGGGCACATCGTGCGCGGCGAGAACATCAGCCTTGTCGACGGCGGCTCGCAAAAGCGCGCCTTCACCGATATCGACGACGGCATCAGCGCCCTCATGAAGATCATCGAGAATCCGGCCGGCATCGCTTCCGGGAAGATCTACAACATCGGCAACCCGAAGAACAATTTCTCGGTGCGCGAACTGGCTCACAAGATGCTCGCATTGGCGGCGGAGTACCCGGAGTATGCCGAATCGGCGAAGGCGGTGACGCTCGTCGAGACGTCGTCGGGCGCTTACTACGGCGCGGGTTACCAGGACGTTCAGAACCGCGTGCCGAAAATCGAGAATACGATGACCGAGCTGGCCTGGGCGCCGCAGGCCACGTTCGACGACGCCTTGCGCAAGATCTTCGAAGCCTATCGCGGCCATGTCGAGCTGGCGCGCGCGCTCGTCGAGCAGCAATAACGCGCGGGCGCTCCGTTGGCTCGCATCGTCCTCAAAATCGACGTCGATACGCTGCGTGGCACGCGTGAGGGCGTGCCAAACCTCGCGCGGCTGCTCGATCGCTACAAGGCCCGCGCGACGTTCCTCTTCAGCCTCGGGCCCGATCACACCGGTTGGGCGCTGCGGCGTGTCTTCCGTCCGGGCTTCCTGAAAAAGGTGTCGCGCACGTCGGTTCTCGAACACTACGGCGTGAGGCAACTCATGTATGGCGTGCTGCTCCCCGGGCCGGACATCGGCGTGCGGGCGGCGGCCGAGATGCGCGCCGTTCACGAGTCGGGCTTCGAATGCGGCGTCCACACCTGGGATCACGTCTACTGGCAAGACAACGTCCGCAACCAATCACGCGATTGGACGCTGCGCGAAATGAACAAGTGCCATGAACGATTCGTGGCCATCTTCGGCGCGGCGCCCGCCACGCACGGCGCGGCCGGCTGGCAGATGAACGAGCACGCGTTCGCGCAGATCGATGCCTGGGGCATGCGTTACGCGTCGGACGGGCGTGGCCACGGCCCGTATCGCCCCGTCGTCGGCGGTCGCGCCCTCGCCCACGTCCAACTGCCGACCACGCTTTCGACGCTCGATGAATTGATCGGCGTCGATGGGCTCGACGAAACGAACGTCGCTGCACGGCTTCTGGCATCGACGGAGCATAACCCGCACGATCAGGTCTTTACGCTGCACGCGGAACTCGAGGGACAAAAGCTCGCGCCGGTATTCGAACAGTTGCTCGCAGGCTGGCGAGCACAGGGTCACACATTTGCGACAATGGGCGATTACCATGCGGCGCTGGACCACGAATCGCTGCCATCGTACCCTGTGACCTGGGGCGAGATTCCCGGGCGCTCGGGCGAGTTGATCGTCCAGCCCGACTGACGCGAGCGCGCGGCGCCGCTGCGGCGCCCCTGGCGCGACCCGTCCCGTCGCCGATACACGCTAGAAGAATGCCTTGCGCAATAACAAAGGAGAACCAGGTGCCCATTGCAGTCGACCAACCCGTCCCCGATTTCACAGCCGCCGCGACTGGCGGCGACTTCGCGCTGTCCGCGCTGCGGGGCAAGAAGGTGGTCTTGTATTTCTATCCCAAGGACAACACGCCAGGCTGCACAACCGAAGGTCTGCAGTTCCGCGATCTTTATCCCAAATTCAAGAAAGCAGGCGCGGAGATCGTCGGCGTGTCGCGCGACAGCCTGCGTTCGCATGACAACTTCAAGGCAAAACTGGAGCTGCCGTTTCAGCTTATCGCGGACACCGACGAAACGCTTTGCGGCCTCTTTAACGTCATCAAGATGAAAAAAATGTACGGCAAAGAGGTTCGTGGCATCGAACGCTCGACGTTCGTCATCGATGCCGAAGGCGTGCTGCGGCGCGAGTGGCGTGGCGTCAAAGTACCAGGGCACGTCGACGAAATCCTGGAAGCTGTACAAGGACTTTGACGCGCGTTATATTGCGTTGCAATGAGTCCGCATTCACTTGTTTCTGTCGTTGCCGCGAGAGGCGTTGTAGAACACCGCAGAGGTTTCACTCGCAAGCCGCCGCACGACGCTCGAAGTCGAGCCGCTTACTCCGTTTCAGCCGGGGCAGCGGCTTTTTTATTTTTGTGCCTCTGAAGGAGTCGATCGAAATCTAGGCGAACCGGCGTTTCGAAACTGACACCGCGCTACCCCGGCGCGGCCCGAACGGCCACCTTTTGCAGCCGATCGAGCCCGACCCAGGCGGCGCACGATATGCGACCCGATTCATTGAGGGAAACCATGCCTTTGCCTACCCCGCCCAGCAAGCTCGGCAATCTATTGCCGCCGGATGAATTCAAGGCCAAAGCTCGGCCTGCAAAAAACGCCAAGAAACAGGGCATAGTCGGGGAGCAAGCGGAAGTGGCCGAATTTGGCACGACCAGCGGCTCGGCGAACATCGTCGAACCCGTGGCGCGTGCGGCCAAGCCAGCCACAACATTGCGATCCGTGCAGACGCCCGCAGCTACTTCGTCCAACGACGATGTCGGCGCATCCGCCCCGCGCAGCCGAAAATCGAAACAGACCGCGGCTTTGCTGCAACCGGTGCCAACGCCTTTGCCGATCGCCCGACAGGACGAGCCGGCCGGCGATGCCCGCTCGGCCGCCAATATCGCGCGCGGTGCCGCCGCGAAGCCCAGCCCGGCGCGTTCGCGCAAGAGCGAAGCCGACACGGAGGTCAGAAAGCTCTTCGTGCTCGACACGAACGTGTTGATGCACGACCCGACCTGTCTCTTCCGCTTCGAGGAACACGACGTCTATCTGCCGATGATGACGCTCGAGGAGCTCGACAACCACAAGAAGGGGATGTCGGAGGTTGCGCGCAACGCACGCCAGGTCAGCCGGACGCTCGATGCGCTCGTCGCGAATGCCGGCCCGATCGCCGAAGGGCTGCCGCTTGCGCGGCTGGGCAGCCGCGAGGCGCTGGGCCAGCTCTATTTCCAGACGACGCTCGCCGATATCGCGCCCGTCGAGGGTCTGCCGCAGGGTAAGGCCGACAACCAGATTCTCGGCGTGGTCCGCGCGCTGCAGCGCGATCGTCCGGATCGGCAGGTGGTTCTGGTGTCGAAAGACATCAACATGCGGATCAAGGCGCACGCCCTGGGTTTGCCCGCCGAAGATTATTTCAATGATCAGGTTCTGGAAGACAAGGACCTGCTCTTCTCCGGCATTCGCGCCCTCCCGCAAGACTTCTGGACGAAGCATGCCAAGGGCATGGAGAGCTGGCAGGACAACAAAACCGGGACGACCTACTACCGTGTGACCGGCCCGGCCTCGTCGTCGTTGCTCGTCAACGAGTTCGTCTATCTGGAACCCGCCAACGGCGAGCCGGCATTTCACGCGATCGTGCGTGAGCTCAACGGCAAGACGGCGCTCTTGCAGACCTTGCGCGACTACAGCCACCACAAGAACAACGTGTGGGGCATCACGGCGCGCAACCGCGAGCAGAATTTTGCGCTCAATCTGCTGATGAATCCCGACATCGACTTCGTGACGCTGCTCGGCCAGGCCGGCACCGGCAAGACGCTCGTCGCGCTGGCGGCCGGGCTCGCGCAAGTGCTCGACGAAAAGCGCTACAACGAAATCATCGTCACGCGCGCAACCGTGCCCGTCGGAGAGGACATCGGCTTTCTGCCCGGTACCGAGGAAGAGAAGATGCAGCCGTGGATGGGCGCTTTCGACGATAACCTCGAAGTCTTGCAAAAGACCGACGACAACGCGGGCGAATGGGGTCGCGCTGCCACGCAAGAGCTCATCCGCTCGCGCCTGAAGGTCAAGAGCATGAACTTCATGCGAGGTCGCACCTTCGTCGATAAATATCTGATCATCGACGAAGCGCAAAATCTGACGCCGAAGCAGATGAAGACGCTCGTCACGCGCGCCGGTCCTGGCACGAAGATCGTCTGCCTGGGCAACATCGCGCAGATCGATACGCCCTATCTGACGGAAGGCAGCTCGGGCCTCACCTATGTCGTCGACCGCTTCAAAGGCTGGACCCACAGCGGCCACGTGACGCTCGCACGCGGCGAACGTTCGCGGCTCGCCGATTACGCGTCCGATATTCTTTGAAACGCATGTGGCGCGCGAGCGCGCGCGACGGATATCGCCCCAAAGCCCGGCTTCGGCCGGGCTCTTTTCATCTGAACCGGTTGTGGGCGGCAACCACGAAAATCAGTAGCGAAAAGCGAAAGTGCGCATCGACTGCAACGCTTTTCGTGCAAACTTCAAGTGATTTCTGAAGAATTGTTGCCGCACGCCCGCCCGTCGGGCTACTATCGGTCGCACCAGCCATTCCTCTGCCCAGCGGCGAGAAACCGAAGCCGCTTAGCCGCTGCACCATGCAACGACTTATCCTCCTCGCTGCCATCCCGCTTTTTCTGGCCGCGTGTTCGAGCGTCCCGACGAACACCGCACGCTCGAATTCGCCTCAAGATGCGTTCCACGCGAAGCCGCGCGGCTTCCCGAATTTCGTCGACCATTCGATCGGGCGCGAGGAAATTTCCGTTCAGGCAATGAGCCTCGTAGGCGTTCCCTACCGTTGGGCCGGCAATACGCCTGCCAGCGGGTTCGATTGCAGTGGGCTCGTGCAATATGTGTTCGGCCGCGCTGCAGACGTCAAGCTGCCTCGTACGACCGCCGCGATGAGCGAACGCGGGCAAGCGATCGACCCCGACGAAATCGCCCCCGGCGATCTGTTGTTTTTCAATACGTCGGGCAGACCCCACTCGCACGTAGGCATCTATGTCGGCAAGCTGCGTTTCGTGAATGCGCCGTCCACGGGCGGTACCGTGCGGCTCGACTACTTGACGAATCCGTACTGGGCGAAACGCTTCGACGGGATTCGGCGCATGGCCCCGCCAGTTGGCCAGCCGGCGCCGTTCGATACGCCGACTTACCTCGCCGCGCCCCGGCAGCCGGCAGCGCCGGTTGCTACGGCGCGAGCCGAGGCAGCACCTGCACCGGCGGAGGACGTGGAGACGCCCGCTCAGGCGCTCGCCCGGATGCAGCACTATAAGCCGCTTTCGGAGCGCGACGATCCGTGGGCGGATACGGGCGCGGCGACAGCAGGAACGGCGGCAGGCGGGACGGACGCATCATCGACGAACGACGACCCGATCTCCCGTTTCGCAACCAGCCACTGACAATGCGCCGCAGCCCCTGGAGTTAAAGCAGCCGTTGCCCGACCCACCAGGCAGCGGCGGCCAGGACCGCGGAAGCCGGGATCGTCAGTACCCACGCCCACACGATGTTCCCGGCCACGCCCCAGCGCACGGCCGAAAGCTTTTGCGTTGCCCCCACGCCGACAATCGCGCCCGTGATCGTGTGCGTCGTGGAAACGGGCACGCCGAGCGCTGAGGCGGTGAACAGCGTAATCGCGCCGCCCGCTTCGGCACAGAAGCCTCCGACAGGCTTGAGCTTCGTGATTTTCTGCCCCATCGTGCGCACGATCCGCCAGCCGCCGAAAAGCGTACCGAGCCCCATCGACAGATAGCACAGGCCGATCACCCAGACCGGTGGCGCATCGGCGGTGGCCGATGCAAAGCCGGTCGCGATCAGCAACATCCAGATGATGCCGATCGTCTTCTGCGCATCGTTGCCGCCGTGGCCCAGGCTGTAAAGCCCCGCCGAGATGAATTGCAGGCGGCGGAAACGACGATCCACTTTGCTCGGGGGCGTACGAAAGTAGACCCACGAAACCGCGAGCATGAAAAATGACCCCAACACGAAGCCGAGCAGCGGCGAAATGAAAATGAACGCGACCGTCTTGAGGAGCCCGTTGATATTCAGCGCCCACCATCCCGATTTCGCGAGCGCGGCGCCCACGAGGCCGCCGATCAACGCATGCGATGAGCTCGAAGGAATGCCGAAGCGCCAGGTGAGGATGTTCCAGATGATGGCGCCAACAAGCGCGCCGAAGACAACGTAATGGTCGACGATCTTGGGATCGATCGTTCCTTTGCCGACTGTCTGCGCGACCTTCAGGTGGAAGATGAAATAGGCGATGACATTGCAGGCTGCCGCGAATGCCACCGCTTGTTGAGGCTTCAGAACGCCGGTCGAGACGACGGTGGCGATCGAGTTCGCCGCGTCGTGAAAGCCGTTCATGAAATCGAAGACAAGAGCAACCGCGATCAACGTCGCAAGCGCCCATAGCGCAATCTGTATCGAATGCATCGGTTCCGTCCGTCGGCTCGTTCAGGCGTTTTCCAGCACGATGCCTTCGATGATGTTCGCGACATCCTCGCACTTGTCGGTGACCGCTTCGAGCAGTTCGTAGACCGCTTTCACCTTGATCAGCGTCTTGACGTCGTCCTCTTCGCGAAAGAGTTTCGACATCGCGGAGCGCAGCACTCTGTCAGCTTCCGATTCGAGACGATCGATTTCTTCACAGGCGGTCAGGATGGCACGCGCCTGACTCATATCCGAAAGCATATTGACAGCCTGCTGAACATGCTTGGCCGTGCCAGTGCAGATATGCGCGAGTTGACGCGCCTCGGCGCTCAGCGTCTGCACATCGTAGAGCGAGATGGCCGTGGCGACGTCCTCCATGAGATCGAGGATGTCGTCCATCGTCGTGATCAGCTTATGGATTTCGTCGCGGTCGAGCGGCGTGATGAACGTCTTGTGCAGCAGATCGATGGTTTCGTGCGTGAGCTTGTCCGCGGCCTTTTCGTTGACCTGCACGCGCTGCTTATGCACTTCGGCTTCGCCGAGGTTGTCGATCAGGCGTTCGAGCTCCTCGCTCGCAGCAACGATGCACTTCGCGTGCTCATTGAAGATTTCAAAGAATTTGCCCTCGGTGGGCATGAAACGACCGAACATGGCTATCCCGGAAGAGAGACGTCTGTGACTGACACAAAATCGCAACATTGTACCGGGTAGCGCCGCTTCCCCCAATGCTTGCAGACGTTTCAACCGGGCAATTCGTCGTCTTCGGGCCGCGCGTGAGCACGCGGTTACTCGCCTCCGTGGAAGGTCTGCGCGCCAGCGAAGTTGTCGAACTTCGTGTATTGGCCGAGGAACGTGAGTCTGACGGGGCCGATCGGGCCGTTACGCTGCTTGCCGATGATGACTTCAGCCGTGCCCTTGTCCGGACTGTCGGGGTTGTACACTTCGTCGCGATAAATGAACAGAATCACGTCCGCGTCCTGTTCGATTGCACCCGACTCCCGCAAATCGGACATCACGGGCCGCTTGTTCGGGCGCTGTTCGAGGCTACGATTGAGCTGCGACAGCGCGATCACCGGCACATCGAGCTCCTTCGCCAAACTCTTGAGCGAGCGCGAGATTTCGGAAATTTCGGTCGCGCGGTTCTCCCCGGGCGAACTGCCGGTCATCAGTTGCAGATAATCGACGATGATGAGCCCGAGCTTGCCGCATTGGCGCGCGAGCCGTCGCGCGCGCGAGCGCAGCTCCATCGGATTGAGGCCGCCCGTTTCATCGATGAACAGTTGCGCTTCGCTCATCTTTTGCACGGCGTGCGTGAGCTTCGGCCAGTCTTCATCGGTGAGGCGCCCCGTGCGCATGCGATGCTGATCGAGCCGTCCGACCGAGCCGAGCATCCGCATGACGAGCTGCGTGCCAGGCATTTCCATCGAAAAAACCGCCACGGGCAAACCGTATTCCACCGCCACGTACTCGCCGATGTTCATCGACAGCGCCGTCTTACCCATCGACGGTCGACCCGCGACGATGATCAGCTCGCCGCCATGCATACCCGACGTCATGCGATCGAGATCGACGAAGCCCGTGGGCGTGCCCGTCACGTCGCTCGGATTGGCCGTGTGGTAGAGGGTATCGATACGCTCGACAACCTGCGTGAGCAGCGGACCGATTTCAAGAAACCCTTGCGTGCCGCGTGCCCCCTCTTCCGCAATCGAAAAAACCTTCGATTCGGCTTCGTCCAGCAGTTGCCGGACCTCCTTGCCCTGCGGATTGAAAGCGTCAGCCGAAATCTCATCCGCCACCGAGACAAGACGGCGCAGCACCGCGCGGTCGCGCACGATCTCGGCATAGCGCCGAATGTTGGCCGCGCTGGGCGTGTTTTGCGCCAGCGCATTCAGATAGGCGAGACCGCCTACTTCATCCGCTTTGCCCGCGCTCGTCAGCGCCTCATAGACGGTCACGACGTCGGCCGGACGCGTGGATGCAATGAGCCGGCCGATGTGCTCGTAAATGAGGCGGTGATCGTAGCGGTAAAAATCGCTCTGCGAAAGGAAATCCGCGATGCGGTCCCAGGCAGCGTTATCGAGTAGCAACCCGCCCAAGACGGACTGCTCGGCCTCGATCGAATGCGGTGGAACTTTGAGCGACTCGAGCTGGGGGTCTTTGGACGGTGCGTTCATGGGGAGGAATTATCGCGAAATGGCGCGCCGTCCGCCACAGAAACGAAAAAGGGCAGCAGCCGAAAACCGGCTCCTGCCCTCGACCGCTTTTGCGCCGCAGCGTGTGCGCTTGCGGCGCTCAGGGTGTGTCAGGCGTGCTCGCCGAGCACCGAGACGTTGACGTCGACCAGGACGTCCGTGTGCAGCGAAACCTGCACCGGATGGTCGCCCACCATCTTCAGCGGGCCCGTCGGCATGCGCACTTGCGCCTTCTCGACGGCGAAGCCTTGCTTCGTCAGCGTTTCGGCGATGTCCGCGTTCGTGACCGAACCGAACAGGCGGCCGTCGACGCCGGCCTTCTGCGCGATCTGGACCGTCAGGCCCGACATCTTTTCGCCCTGCGCCTGCGCGGCGGCGAGCTTCTCGGCAGCGATTTTCTCGAGTTCGGCGCGACGCACTTCGAACTCGGCGATCGCGTCCTTCGTGGCACGGCGGGCCAGTTTCTGCGGAATCAGGAAGTTACGGGCGTAGCCGTCCTTCACTTTGACGATGTCGCCGAGGTTGCCCACGTTGACGACTTTTTCCAAAAGAATGATTTGCATTCGAATTCTCCTTGTGCCGTCGTCCGCTTAGGCCTTGTGCAGATCCGTGTACGGCAAGAGCGCGAGAAAGCGCGCGCGCTTGATTGCCGTATCGAGCTGGCGTTGATAGTGGGCCTTCGTACCCGTCAGACGAGCCGGCGTGATCTTGCCGTTTTCGCCGATGAAGTCCTTCAGCGTTTCAATGTCTTTGTAGTCGATGTACTCGACGCCGGCAGCCGTGAAGCGGCAGAACTTCTTGCGCTTGAAAAGCGGGTTTTGTTGCTGACGGCGCTTGTCGAATTTCTTACCAGTAGGGCGGGGCATGTTCAGTCCTTTCCAATGTCCTGCAATTCTGTGATGTGAAACACCAAGGTTCTCGCGTTACGGCTCTTTTTGGCCAGAAAGCCCGTGAAGAGCGCTTCGACGCCCATTTCACAGCTTTCGAGCTTTCCGCTCGCGGCGCCCGCGGCCACCGCGGGCATCGTCAATTCAACCTGCCGGGCGATACCGGCTTCGACGACTTCCGCACGGTGCTGCAATGTGCAGCTTGCGATCGGCAGGCCGGCCGGCGTATAACGCAGCGGCTCGCGCTCGATCACACTGGCCGTGAGTTGCAGCCTGTTCACGAAAGCGGCAAAGAACCTGAAAAACCTTGGCGGCTTCTAACGTGAATCCCGTTAAGCCTGCGCTTCGGACGGCTGCGACGAGGCAGCTGCCTTCTTGGCTTCTTCGCGCTGCACTTCCTTCATCATCGGCGACGGACCGGTTTCGGCCTTCTTCATCTTGACGATGAGGTGACGCAGCACGGCGTCGTTGAACTTGAATGCGTGCTCGAGCTCTTCGAGCGTTGCCTGATCGCATTCGATGTTCATGCAGACGTAGTGAGCCTTCGCGAGTTTCTCGATCATGTAGGCCAGTTGGCGACGGCCCCAGTCTTCGATACGGTGAATCTGACCGCTGCGCGCGGTGATCGTGGACTTGTACCGCTCGATCATCGCGGGCACCTGCTCGCTTTGATCGGGGTGCACGACGAAGACGATTTCGTAATGACGCATACACACTCCTTGTGGATTGAAGCCACCCGGGCGTCGATGGTTAAAAACCAACCGGTGCGGCAAGTGAGAAGCCGAAAATTGTAACCCAACTGAGCGCAAGGCGCAATTGCCGTGACGTTTCAACGAGTTGGCACGCGTTGGCGCCGGCTCTCAGCCCGCGCCGCCCGTCCAGTAGCCCGGCCGTGCGTAGACGGCCTTCAGATAATCGATGAAGTACCGGACCTTCGCCGGCACGTACCGTTGCTGCGGGTAGACCGCCAGGATGTCGTAGTCGGGCAGCGCGAACTCGTCGAGAACGGTTTCGAGTTCGCCGCGCTCGAGATCTTCGGCGATTTCCCACGTCGAGCGCCAGCCGAGTCCGAGGCCCTCGCGTGCCCAACGGTGCAGCAGCTCGCCGTCGTTGCAATCGAGCGTGCCGGTGACGCGCATCGTCACGAGCTTGCCGTTGCGCCGAAAGTTCCACCCGCGGTTTTGCCCCCCTTGCAGGTTGAACGCAAGGCAATTGTGGGCGAGTAGGTCGTCGAGTGTCTTCGGCCGCCCGTATTTCGCAAAATAGGCCGGTGTACCGCAGACTACACGGCGATTCGATGCAAGCTTGACGGCCACGAAGGACGGATCGACCGCCCCGCCGATACGGATCGACAAATCGTAGCCTTCGCGCACGAGATCGACGACGCGGTCGGTCAGATTGAAGGAGACCTTGAGATCGGGCTTGTCCGCGAGGAATGCCGGCGCGAGCGGCGCGACATGCTTGCGTCCGAAGGCCGCCGGTGCCGAGACGATCAGATGGCCGCTGACGGCGCGCAGGCCAGCCGCCAGCTCGTTTTCAGCCTGATCCCATTCCGAAAGCAGACCGCGGCAGCGCTCGAGGAACGATGCGCCCTCCTCGCTCACGACAAGCCGGCGGGTGGAACGGTACATCAGCTTCACGCCGAGCCGTTTTTCCAGCGCATCGATGCGCCGCCCCAGGATGACCGGCGATACGCCCTCCTCGAGCGCCGCCGCAGCGAGACTGCCCGCATCGGCCACGCGCACGAACGTCTCGATCTGCTTGAAGCGGTCCATCCCGGGTCTCCCTCTGATGCTCGGCGGCGCCGCCGCCGCCGCGCCGCCCCACCTCGATTCAATACTTTTTGTATCGGATCAATCGACACGAAGCGATCTTATCAAACCTTTATCAGCCTCTTACAGTGGTCGCAACGAAGTACTCAACTATCAGGAACAGGAACCAGGAGACACTCATGCCGAAAATGAGAGCCGTCGATGCTGCCGTGCTCGTGCTGGAGAAAGAAGGCATCGATACCGCCTTCGGTGTGCCCGGCGCCGCGATCAATCCGCTTTATTCGGCACTGAAAAAGGCCGGCGGCATCAGCCATGTGCTGGCCCGTCACGTCGAAGGCGCCTCGCACATGGCCGAAGGTTATACGCGCGCCGCGCCCGGCAATATCGGTGTTTGCATCGGCACGTCCGGCCCCGCCGGCACCGACATGATCACCGGACTTTACTCCGCGTCGGCCGATTCGATTCCGATCCTGGCCATCACGGGTCAAGCCCCGCGCGCGCGGCTTTACAAGGAAGATTTCCAGGCCGTCGATATCGAATCGATCGCCAAGCCCGTCACGAAATGGGCCGTGACGGTGCGCGAGCCGGCGCTCGTGCCGCGCGTGTTTCAGCAGGCCTTCCATCTGATGCGCTCGGGCCGGCCGGGCCCTGTGCTCGTCGATTTGCCGATCGACGTGCAACTCGCCGAAATCGAGTTCGACATCGCCACCTACGAGCCGCTGCCAGTCTATAAGCCGCGCGCCACCCGGGTCCAGATCGAAGCGGCGCTCACCATGCTCAATGACGCCGAGCGCCCGCTCATCGTGTCGGGCGGTGGCGTCATCAATGCGGCGGCCGAGGCGCTCCTCGTCGAATTCGCCGAAACGCTTGGCGTACCCGTCATCCCGACGCTGATGTCGTGGGGCGCGATCGCCGACGACCACCCGCTCATGGCCGGCATGGTTGGCTTGCAAACGTCGCACCGCTACGGCAACGCGACGCTGCTCGACTCGGATTTCGTGCTCGGCATCGGCAACCGTTGGGCCAATCGGCATACCGGCAGCGTCGAGGTCTATACGAAGGGCCGCAAGTTCGTGCACGTCGATATCGAGCCCACGCAGATCGGGCGCGTGTTCGGACCCGATCTCGGCATCGTGTCGGATGCCAAGTTCGCACTCGAGCTCTTCGTCGAAGTCGCCCGCGAGTGGCGTGCCGAGGGCCGTCTGAAAGACCGCGCCGAATGGGCAGAGGCCTGCCGCGAACGCAAGCGCACGCTGCATCGCAAGACGCACTTCGATAACGTGCCCATCAAGCCGCAACGGGTCTACGAGGAGATGAACAAGGCATTCGGCCGCGACACTTGTTATGTCAGCACGATCGGCCTCTCGCAGATCGCCGCGGCGCAGTTTCTCCACGTCTACAAGGCACGTAACTGGATCAATTGCGGTCAGGCCGGCCCGCTCGGCTGGACGATTCCGGCGGCGCTCGGTGTGCGCGCCGCGGACCCGCAACGCCCGATCGTCGCGCTCTCGGGCGACTACGACTTCCAGTTCATGATCGAAGAGCTCGCGGTGGGCGCGCAGTTCAATCTGCCGTATGTGCATGTGGTCGTCAACAACTCCTACCTCGGCCTGATCCGGCAAGCGCAGCGTGCCTTCGACATGGACTACTGCGTGCAGCTCGCTTTCGAAAACATCAATGCGCCCGAGCTCAACGGCTATGGCGTGGATCACGTCGCCGTGGCCGAAGGTCTGGGCTGCAAGGCGCTGCGCGTATTCAAGCCCGAGGACATTCAGCCCACGCTGAAAAAAGCGCAGGCCATGCTCTCGGAATTCAAGGTGCCGGTTGTCGTGGAAGTGATTCTCGAGCGCGTGACGAATATCGCCATGGGCGCCGAAATCGATGCGGTCAATGAGTTCGAGCCGCTCGCCGAATCGCTCGAAGACGCGCCGACGGCCATCGCCGCGTTCGAATGACGCCGTTTTCCCCTTATTGGATTGACCGACCGACGAGTAACCTCATCATGCCGAAATTCGCAGCCAATCTAACCATGCTGTTCAACGAAGTGCCGTTTCTCGAGCGCTTCGCGGCAGCCGCGCAGGCGGGCTTTACCGCCGTCGAATTCATGTTCCCGTATCCGTATACCGCCGCGGAGCTTGCGGAGCGGCTTGCCGCCAACCGTCTGCGCCTGGTCCTGCACAACTTGCCGGCCGGCAATTGGGATGCCGGCGAGCGGGGCATCGCCTGCCTGCCCGATCGCGTATCCGAGTTCCGGGACGGTGTCGGGCGCGCCATCGAGTACGCCAAAGCGCTTGGCGTGCCGCAACTGAACTGCCTCGTCGGCATCCGGCCGCAACAAGTGAACTCGGGACGCGCCTTCGACACGATCGTCGAAAACCTCCAATTTGCCGCAGCCGAGCTCAAGCGGGAAAACATCAGGCTGCTCGTCGAGCCGTGCAACGCCTTCGATATCCCTGGCTTTGCGCTGAACCGCTCGAAGGAGGCGCTCGATGTCATCGCCGCGGTCGACTCGGACAACCTCTACCTGCAATACGACATCTACCACATGCAGCGGATGGAGGGAGAACTCGCGGCCACGATCGAACGCAACTTGCCGCGCATCGGGCATATCCAGCTCGCCGACAACCCGGGCCGGCATGAACCGGGTACGGGGGAAATCAACTACCCGTTCCTGTTCGCGTGGCTCGACAAGCTCGGCTACGACGGCTACATCGGCTGCGAGTACAAGCCGCTCGCGACGACGCAAGCCGGTCTCGGCTGGCTCGAACGCGCGACGCGCGAGCTCGCCGCCTGACGGTCCACTCGACTCGCCCCGCAACCCCGCAACCTCAGATCAACGGAACTACGGAAATGGCAAAGATCGGTTTCATCGGACTCGGCATCATGGGCGCGCACATGGCGCGCAACCTGCTCAAGGGCGGCCATACGCTCGTCGTCAACGGCAAGTACCCGGTACCCGATGATCTGCGCGAACAAACGACTGTGGTCGACGATTCGACTGCCGTCGCGCGCGCATCGGAGATCGTCATCTCGATGGTGCCGGACACACCCGACGTCGAAAACGTGCTCTTCGCCGACGACGGCGTCGCCGCGGGTCTCACTGCCGGCAAGCTCGTCATCGACATGAGCTCCATCTCGCCGCTCGACACGCAAGCGTTCGCCAAGCGCGTCAACGCGCTCGGCTGCGACTACCTCGACGCGCCGGTCTCGGGCGGCGAGCTCGGCGCCCGGGATGCCACGCTGACGATCATGGTCGGCGGCCCCGTCGCGGCTTTCGAGCGCGCGAAGCCGCTTTTCGAACTGATGGGCAAGAATATTTCGCTCATCGGCGACAACGGTGCCGGGCAGACCTGCAAGGTCGCGAACCAGATCATTGTCGCGCTCAATATCGAGGCCGTTGCCGAGGCACTGCTCTTCGCCGCGCGCTCGGGCGCCGATCCGGAACGCGTGCGTCGCGCGCTCATGGGCGGCTTCGCCTCCTCTCGTATTCTCGAAGTGCACGGCGAACGGATGACGAAGCGTACGTTCAAGCCGGGCTTTCGCATCGAGCTGCATCGCAAGGATTTGAACCTGGCGCTCGACGGCGCGCGCAAGCTCGGCATCTCGCTGCCGCATACCGCGAGCGCGCAGCAGCTTTTCAGCGTCTGCGCGGCGCACGGCGGCAATGGCTGGGATCACTCGGCGATGCTGCGCGCGCTCGAAATCATGGCGGACTTCGAAATCGCCCAGGGCGGGGACGGCAGCGCACTCGCGGCTTGAAGGAGACATCGGCCGCAACTCCCGTTGCGGGGGGCGGCCGGCATGTGGGGCGCTTCGCCCGGCGTTTGCGACGCCATGCCGTTCTCGGCTGGCTTCGCACGCCGCGGCGGGGCAAAACGCCGCTTTCGGGCTGAGAGCGGCGAGCGGGGTCCGTCAGCGGCACCCGTCGACGTCGGGGAAGCCTTGGTCGGTCAGACGATGTCGTCGGGTGTCCGCCTGTCGGATTTCGAGCACGCGGTGAAATACCGCGCCTTACTTTACCAATGGTTGTGTGGTCTACGCGGATTCAGTAGGTATCGAACGCGAGCTGAAGTACGGTGCGCTCCTTCATACCCGCTGCCAGCGCGAGCATCAGCAACACGCGCGCCTTGTACGGGTTGAGCGAGCCGGCACTGACGAACCCCAGTGCGTCGTCGGGCGCCGCGCCGTTGTGCATGACATGCCCGGATCCGACGCGCGACGCGCGCACGACCGCAACCCCCTGCTCCGCGGCTTGCGCCAGCGCGGCCTGCAGCGTGGCGTGGATCGAACCGTTGCCGGTACCTGCCACGACGATACCGCGCACGCCTGCAGCAACCCATGCGTCGACGCCAGTGCGCGATGCCCCTGCGTAGCTCGCGACGATTTCGACGGCGGGCCATCCGTTCGCCGCGTCGAACGGCGTCGCGGCGGTATGCGGGCGCACGACGCTGCGCTGAAACTCGACGCGCCCATCCTGAACCCATCCCAGCACGCCGACCTCATGCGATTGAAACGCATCGACGGCATAGGTGCTCATCTTGACGACATCGCGCGCGCTGTGAATCCGGTTGTTGAACGCGACGAGTACCCCCTGACCGTGTGCCTGGCGCGATGCCGCTACCGTCACCGCGCCCAGCAGGTTCAGCGGCCCATCGGCAGAGAGCGACGAGGACGGCCGCATCGCCGCGGTGAGCACGACGGGCTTGGCCGTTTTGACGGTCAGATGCAGCAAATAGGCGGTTTCTTCGAGCGTGTCCGTGCCGTGCGTAATGACGATGCCGTCGATATCGTCGCGTGCGGCGAGCGTGTGGATGCGCGCGAGCAGCGCAGTCCAAAGTGCGAAATCGAGATCCTTGCTGTCGATGCTGGCCACCTGTTCAGCCTCGATGGCCGCCACGCCGGCTAATGCCGGAACAGCGGCCAGCAGCTTGTCGACGCCGACGACGCCGGCTTGGTAACCCGCCGTTTGCGCCGCGTCGGGAGCAGCACCGGCAATCGTGCCACCTGTCGCCAGAACGGCGATGTGCGGCAACGGCAAGGAAGATGCGGAAGTAGCGGTCGTATTCATGGCCGCCATTCTATACGCGCGCAAGCCGCCCGCCGAGTATGTCGATAACGGTTCGGCCGGACCCGTCGGAATCGGTGGGCTTCGCCGGGTCGGTCAGTACGCGTTGCGGCTTCAGGCCGCTTCCCGCAGCTTGCCGGTGATATCCGTGCCGGCAAGCTGTGGAGCGAACATTTCGATGAGCCTATACGCATAAGCACGCAAGATGGCACCCTTGCGCACGCCGACGCGCGTCGTGCTCGGCGCGAACAAATGCTGTGAATCGAGTGCCACGAGCCCGGCGTCGCGTTTCGGATCGTATGCCATCGCCGCCACGATGCCGACGCCCATTCCCAGTTCGACATAGGTCTTGATCACGTCCGCGTCGATGGCCGTCAGCACGACATCCGGCAATTGGCCCGTTTTCTCGAACGCTTCGTCGATATGCGAGCGGCCCGTGATGTCGCGCTCGTACGTAATGATCGGGAAATCGGCGACCTCCTCGAGCGTCACGTTCGTGCGTGCGGCGAGCGGGTGGTCTTTCGGCACGACGACCACGTGATGCCACGTGTAGCACGGGAACGTGAGGATGTCCGCATAGCTGTCGAGGCCTTCCGTTGCTATTGCAATGTCGGCTTCGCCGTCGACGAGCATCTGCCCGATCTGACGCGGGCTGCCCTGGCGCAATGCGAGGTGTACCTTCGGAAACGCTTCCTTGAACTGGCGGATGACCGGCGGCAGCGCATAGCGCGCCTGCGTATGCGTCGTGGCGACGACGAGATGACCGGTGTCCTCGTCCGCGTATTGGCGTGCCACGCGGCGCAGGTTTTCGGCGTCGAGCAACATTCGCTCGATGAGACGATGCACCGCTTTGCCCGGCTCCGTCAGGCCCGTGAGGCGCTTGCCACGCCGCACGAAGATGTCCACGCCAAGCTCGTCTTCGAGATCCTTGATCTGCTTCGAGACGCCCGATTGGGACGCGAACAGCACATTGGCGACTTCGGTCAGATTCAGATTGCGGCGCACCGCTTCGCGCACGTAGCGCAATTGTTGGAAGTTCATGTGAATCTCGCTGGTTCGGTGGTACGGCGCTTCAGGATCGATCGAGCACGAGGCAATCAGTATGCGGCGACATCGAGAAACTCGCTGACGAACGGCGTGCCCGGACGCTCGTAGACTTCTTCGGGACTGCCCTGCTGCTCGACGCGGCCATGGTTGAGTACGACGATCCGGTCGGCCACATCGCGCGCCTCCTCCTGATCGTGCGTGACGAAGAGCGTTGTTATCGCGAGCTCGTCGTGCAGCAGACGCAGCCAGTTGCGCAGCTCTTTACGTACTTTGGCGTCGAGCGCGCCAAACGGCTCGTCGAGCAGCAGCACCGACGGATCGACGGCCAGTGCGCGTGCCAGCGCCACACGCTGGCGCTGGCCGCCAGACAGCTCGGCGGGATAGCGCGCACCGAGGTGCGCGAGCTGGACGCGCTCGAGCAACTCACGCACTTTCGCGTCGATCGCCGCAGCCGCCGGTCGCTCGCGTCGCGGTTTCACGCGCAGCCCGAACGCGACATTTTCGAATACGGTCATGTGACGAAAGAGCGCGTAGTGCTGGAACACGAATCCGACTCGCCGATCGCGCGTGTCGAGGGCGGTAACGTCGCGGCCGTTCAACGCGATTTCGCCCGCGTCGGCCGGCTCGAGTCCCGCGACCACGCGCAAAAGCGTCGTCTTGCCGCAGCCCGACGGCCCGATCAACGCGGCGAGCTCGCCTCGACCGAATTCGAGCGAGATATCGTCAAGCGCCTTGAAGTCGCCGAAATGTTTTTCCAGATTGCGAACGGTGATGCTCATGACGATCCTTTCCTCATTCATGCGGGCGGCCAATGCCGGCCGCGGCCATCCGGCGCTCGGCAACGAGCTTCGCCACGAGCGTCGCGAGCGCGATCAGTGCGAGCAGCGACGCAACGGCAAACGCAGCCGCGAAGTTGTAGTCGTTGTAGAGAATCTCGACATGCAGCGGCATGGTGTCAGTCAGACCGCGGATATGGCCCGAGACCACCGATACGGCACCGAACTCGCCCATCGCGCGCGCATTGCAGAGGATCACGCCGTACAGCAGCCCCCACTTGACGTTGGGCAACGTGACTCGGCGCCAGATCTGCCAGCCGGAGGCGCCCAGCACGCGGGCGGCTTCCTCCTCGTCCTTACCCTGAGCCTGCATGAGTGGGATCAGTTCGCGCGCGACGAATGGGAAGGTCACGAACAGCGTCGCGAGGACGATACCAGGCACCGCGAACACGATTTGAAGGCCCTGTCGTTCCAGCCATGGACCGAGCCAGCCTTGCGCGCCGAACAGCAGCACATAAATGACGCCGGAAATCACCGGCGACACCGAGAACGGCAGATCGATCAGTGTCGTCAAAAGCGCGCGGCCTCGAAACTCGAACTTCGCGATTGCCCATGACGCGGCGAGCCCGAATACGAGATTGAGCGGCACTGCGATCGCGGCAACCGTGAGCGTCAGCGCAATCGCCGAACGGGCATCGGGCTCGACGAGCGACGCGAAATAAAAGCGCACGCCTTTGCTGAACGCCTCGGTGAATACGGCCGCCAATGGCACGACGAGAAAAAGCGAAAGAAAAACGAGTGCGATGCCGATGAGTACCCAGCGCAGCGCCCGCTGCCCCGCGTCGGGGAACCGGCGCACCGGCACGGCCGAGCGGCGAACGCTGGGGGCGCCGACATGCTCGGCGTTTGGGCGTACGACTGGGCGCGCTCGCACGCCATGTGCTATCGGCGTGCGCGCCGGATCGGCGGTGACGGCGAGACGGTTCACGTTAGCGCTCCCGATACCGCTGCGCCGGTGCGCGACGCAGGCCCTCGGCGCCCGCCCGGGCTCGTGCGCCGCTGCCAATACCATTGCAACGCGTTGATCGCGAAAAGCATCAGAAAAGAGGCGACGAGCATCGCTGTCGCGAGCGCGGTGGCGCCGGCGTAGTCGTACTGTTCGAGCTTGGTGATGATGATGAGCGAGGTGACTTCAGATTTCATCGGGATGTTACCTGCGATGAAGATGACCGAACCGTATTCGCCGAGCGCGCGCGCGAACGCCAGCGCAACGCCCGTCGACAAAGCCGGCGCGAGGGCCGGCAGCACGACGCGCCAGAACGTCTGAACACGCGAAGCGCCGAGGCAGGCGGCGGCTTCCTCCTGCGCACGCTCGAAATCGGCAAGAACCGGCTCGACCGTCCGCACAACGAACGGCAGGCCGATGAACGTCAACGCGACGAGCACGCCAAGCGGCGTAAATGCCACTTTCAGTCCGAGCGGCGCAAGCCATCGTCCGATCCATCCGTGCTCGGCATAGACAGCCGCGAGCGCGATACCGGCCACCGCGGTCGGCAGCGCGAACGGTAGATCGACGATTGCGTCGACGAGCCGCTTGCCCGGAAACGGATAGCGCACGAGCACCCAGGCAACGAGCAGGCCAAACACGCCGTTGATGAGTGCCGCGAGCCCCGCGGCGCCGATCGTCAAACGATACGACGCGACGACCCGGGCCGAAGCGATGGCCGCGAAAAACTGCGTGGGCCCAAGCGTTGCCGCCTTCAAAAAGGCCATTGCGAGCGGAATCAGCACGACGAGACCCAGGTAGGTCAGCGTGAGTCCCAGTGTCAAACCGAAGCCCGGCAAGGCGCCGGACTTTCGAAAAGCGAATATCGACATGCTCGCGACCGGTAGATGCGCCGCTCAATGCGGCTGGTAAATCGAATCGAACACCCCACCGTCGGCAAAGTGCGTCTTTTGCGCGTTCGTCCAGCCGCCAAACGTGGCGTCGACCGTGTAGAGCTTGAGCTTCGGAAATTGCGCGGTCACATCGGCGGGCAGATTCGTGGCACGGGGCCGATAGAAATTGCGCGCCGCGATGCGCTGTCCTTCGTCGGTATAAAGAAAACGCAGATACGCTTCGGCCAGCTTGCGCGTGCCACGCTTGTCGACGACGCGATCCACGACCGCCACGGGCGGCTCCGCCAGAATGCTGGCCGACGGCACGACGATCTCGAACTTGTCCGCGCCGAACTCCTTGCGCGCGAGGAACGCTTCGTTCTCCCAGGCGATGAGCACATCGCCGAGACCGCGCTGCACGAAGCTCGTCGTCGCGCCGCGCGCACCGGAATCGAGCACGCCCGCGTTGCGATAGAGCGCCGTGACGAAGGCCCGGGCCTTGGTGGCGTCGCCGCCCGACCGATTGAGCGCGTAGGCCCAGGCTGCAAGGTAGTTCCAGCGCGCCCCGCCGGAGGTCTTCGGGTTCGGCGTCACGATCGAGACACCCGGCTTGACCAGATCGTCCCAGTCCTTGATGCGCTTCGGGTTGCCGCTGCGCACGAGGAACACGATCGTCGACGTGTAGGGCGACGCGTTGTCGGGCAACCTCTTTTGCCAGTCGCGTGCCACTAGACCGCGATCCGCCAGCGCTTCGATGTCATAGGCCAATGCGAGCGTCACGACGTCGGCCTGCAAGCCGTCGAGCACCGAGCGCGCTTGCGCCCCGGAGCCGCCGTGCGATTGACGGATCGACAACGTTTCCCCCGTCTGGGCTTTCCATTGCGCGGCGAAAGCCTTGTCGACGTCCTGGTACAACTCGCGCGTCGGATCGTATGACACGTTGAGCAGTGTCGTTTGCGCGAATGCGCTCGGCGAGCCCAACATCAGCGCGGCCGTGCCTGCGGCCGCCCCCGCCAACCAGCGTCTGCGCGCGGCGGACCACGCGGTTGCCCGTCGTTTCATTCATTCCCCTTTGCCGCTTGGCGCTCTTATGAAGGATCGGGCCAGTCTAGCTAGCCGCCCTTATGAGCGGAACGAATGATTTCTCATTTTTTTATACGCAAAAATGCTAAAGAACGGGCAGGCAGCAGTTGCCGGGGTCGCAACGTTTTGCTTGAAATCCGCGCGATACTGTATAAAAATACAGCAACCTGTTCATACATACAGTGGCGCTATGACCAAACTCACCGCACGGCAGCAGCAGGTCTTCGATTTGATCCGGCAATCGATCGAGCACAGCGGCTTTCCCCCTACGCGGGCGGAAATCGCCGCGGCACTCGGTTTCAGCTCGGCGAATTCCGCCGAAGAACATCTGCGGGCGCTGGCGCGAAAGGGGGTCATCGAACTGGCCGCAGGTGCGTCGCGCGGTATCCGGCTGCTCGGTCTCGATGATGTGCCTCGTCAACTGTCGCTTCCGCATGCGGCGCTCATGCAGTTGTCGCTGCCGCTCGTTGGCCGAGTGGCAGCCGGTAGCCCGATCCTGGCGCAAGAACATATCTCGCAGCACTATGCCTGCGACCCGGCGCTCTTCTCGAGCAAGCCCGATTACCTCTTGAAGGTGCGAGGGCTGTCGATGCGCGACGCCGGCATCCTCGATGGCGATCTACTGGCTGTTCAAAAGCGCAGTGAGGCCAATGACGGTCAAATCATCGTGGCGCGGATCGGAGACGACGTCACCGTCAAGCGGCTGAAGCGCCGCTCGGATGGCATTGAACTGATTGCCGAAAATCCCGATTACGAGAACATTTTCGTGCAGGCCGGCAGTGCTGATTTCGCGCTGGAAGGGATTGCCGTCGGCTTGATTCGTCCCACCGAATTCTAAACTTCGAACATTGCGGAGACACCATGGACCGCCTTGCCCGCCTCATCCCTTTTCGTGCTTTCGGCCGTCTGCGCAGCTTGCGCGGCCTCATCCCCTGCCCACCGCTTGCGGCGCTTCCATCCCGCATGCTTGGGCGCGAATCGGCTTCTCCCTCTTCTGCGGGCATGCAGCCTTCAACGCAGCCCGCATTTGCCCGCGTCTCGCTCAATAGCGGTCTTCATGCGGAGCCGGCGCGCCGGGCGCCTGTGCGCGTTTATCACGGCGCCTCGCGCGTCATACTGGTCGGTACGATCGACGCCGTATGCAGCATGATCGATCGATGCATCGATGAGGAGCGGGCCGGACTGCGCCCGGCCAGCCTGGGCTGAGCGCGAATGGAGCAATGCCAGGGCAGATCGTTTGGTTGCATCTTGAAACGAAGTTGTTTCGGCAGGCCGTGACGGCCGGGATCGTTTCACGTCGGCAGCAGTCCATCTGAATTCCATCCGAATGAACTCGCCTATCGAATGATGAACGATCAAAAAAATCCCGGACGCCGCAATCGGCTCGTCACCGTCGTCGTGATATCCGTTGTCGTCGTTGTCTTCGCGGTGGCCGCATTGGCGTATGCGTCGCCGTATCTTGTGCTGGATCGGCTCAAGCGGGCGGCGGACGCTCGAAACGCCGAAATCGTCAATCGCTATGTCGATTATCCGGCGCTGCGCACGAGCCTGAAACAGCAGGTGACCGAAATGCTGGCTCGCCGCATCGATGCGCAAAAACGGGAGCATCCCTTCGCGGCGCTCGGGGCGCTCGTCGGCATGGCGCTGATCGGCCCACTCGTTGACGCATACGCCACGCCAGACGGTGTCGCCGCGCTATTGAACGGGCTGCCACCTCGCGGCGAACCTGGCGAGACGCCACCGCAGCCGGGCGAACAGCCCGCCGAGGATGCGAACTCAGCCGCATCGGGCCAGGCACAATCCAGTGCGCCAACGCCTGCACCTGCGCAACCGCCCCATGCGACGGCGGGATATGACGGTTTCGACCAATTCGTCGTCACCTATCGACGCGACGCGCAAAGCCGCCCCTACAGCGTGATGCTGCGGCGCGACGGCTGGTTGTCGTGGAAGCTTTTTGCGGTCAACCTCAATCAATAGCGCACGCGCCTCGACGGCAACGGGCCTGTTCGCTCCGATGCGCTACCGGTCGGCGCTCAGCTTTCGGTTCCTGCGCCGGCCTTGGCTGGTGCAACAGTGGCCGGCTCCTGCTCATGCGCAGTGGAGACGGCCACGAGGATGCTGCACGACACGCGATCGAGCAAGAGCGTGTTGCCTGCTCCCATCCACCAGCGCGACAAGCCGCTGCGTGCGCGGTGCCCAACCACAACGAGGTCCACTTTCAGATCGGCGGCGAGCCGGGCGATCTCATCGATGGGATGACCGAAGGCGAAATGCCCCTGCGCCTTGACGCCTCGCTCCGTGAGCCAATCGACGCCTTCCTGAAGGATTTCGCGGGCCGCGTCCTCGAAGCGGCCGCAAGCGACGTCGGTCAACAAGCCGGCGCTCTGGGCGATGCTGGTGCGCATGTCGACAACCGACAATAGATGCGTTTCGGCCTTCAGGTCGAGCGCGAGATCGGCCCCGCAGCGTAGTGCTTTGCGGCCTTCGCGCGTGCCGTCGTAACAGAGCAGAATTTTGTTGTAGCTTGCCATCGTGGCCTCCCTTCCTGCGCTAACCGCAGACATTTGTTTGAATCATGGTGCGGCGCACCCGCGCTTGCAAGAGATGGAAAACGCCTAGTTCGTTATCTGTCGAGCGCACTGCTGCCCGCCTTGCACGCCGCTTTCAGACGATGCAATAGAATGGGGCGCCTGCGGAAACATTTTCGTGCTGACCACTGTTCGACTCCCATGCCGCCAAACGCAATCGAATTTTGTGACGTGCAAAAACGCTACGGCGACAAGACGGTCGTCGATGGACTGACGTTCCACGTCCGCGCCGGTGAGTGCTTTGGCTTGCTCGGACCGAACGGTGCCGGCAAGACCACGACGCTCAAGATGTTGCTCGGCATTGCCGAGCCCGACGCGGGGACCATCGTCCTCGCGGGCGAATCCATCCCAACGCGGTCTCGAATCGCCAGGCAGCGTGTCGGCGTGGTTCCTCAATTCGACAATCTCGATCCCGATTTCACCGTCCGCGAAAATCTGCTCGTATTTGGCCGCTACTTCGGCCTTTCGGCGAGCAAAACCCGGGCCAAGGTGGAGCCCCTGCTGGAATTCGCACGCCTCGAAAACAAGGCCGACGCCCGGGTAGCCGAGCTCTCGGGCGGCATGAAGCGCCGTTTGACGCTCGCACGCGCGCTGATCAACGACCCTGACGTACTCGTCATGGACGAGCCCACAACCGGGCTCGATCCCCAGGCGAGGCACCTGATCTGGGAGCGTTTGCGCTCGCTCTTGGCTGGCGGCAAGACGATCATGCTCACGACGCACTTCATGGAGGAAGCGGAGCGACTCTGCGACAGGCTTTGCATCATCGAGGAAGGCAGAAAGATTGCCGAGGGCGCGCCGCATGCGTTGATCTCCAAGGAGATCGGCTGCGACGTCATCGAGGTGTACGGCGCGGCGCCTGCGGCCCTGCGCGAAGAATTGGCGCCGCTCGCGGTGCGTACGGAGATCAGCGGCGAAACGCTCTTTTGTTATGTCGACGATCCGGGGCCTGTCAATGCACGGCTGGCAGGCCGCCAGGGATTGCGCTACCTTCATCGCCCCGCAAACCTCGAGGACGTTTTCCTGCGTCTGACAGGGCGGGAAATGCAGGAATGACGTTGTGAAAGGTCAACTGGAAAAGCCCCGATGGATACGTCTTCTTCCTTTCGCACCGAAACTGGGCAGCGCCGCACACAAAAGCGGCTGAGGCGAGTGCGATTCGCGTTGCCCTCCAACGCCACGCACTGGATGGCCGTATGGCGGCGCAACTACCTTGTCTGGCGCAAACTCGCCCTGGCGTCGATGTTCGGCAACCTGGCCGATCCGATGATCTATCTGTTCGGGCTCGGCTTCGGGCTGGGCTTGATGGTGGGACATGTCGCGGGCGTGCCTTATATCGACTTCCTGGCAGCCGGCACGGTTGCATCGAGCGTCATGATGTCCGCAACGTTCGAAGCGATGTACTCTGGATTTTCGCGGATGCACGTGCAGCGCACGTGGGAAGCGATCATGCACACGCCGCTCACGCTCGGCGACATCGTCGTGGGCGAAATTGCCTGGGCAGCCAGCAAGGCCGTATTGTCAGGCGCCGCGATCATGCTCGTGGCCGGCGCGCTGCGCTATGCGCATTTTCCATCGATGCTGCTTGCGCTGCCCGTGATTGCGCTGGCGGGCGTCGCGTTTGCGAGCCTCGCGATGATCGTCACCGCGCTCGCACCGTCATACGACTTCTTCATGTTCTACCAGACGCTCGTCATTACACCGATGCTGCTGCTCTCCGGCGTTTTCTTCCCGCTCGATCAACTCCCGGCCGCGGTGCAGCGAGCGGCGCTCGCATTGCCGCTCGCGCATGCGGTGGAATTGATCCGGCCCGCGATGCTCGGGCGACCCATGACAGCAGCGCCGCTCCACCTGGCCGTCCTGGCGGCGTATGCCATTGCATCGTTTCTGATCTGCTCGGCGCTTTTCAGCCGCCGCATGATGCGCTAGCTAGGGCGCAGCCTTCACTGCTCGTCGTCGCCCCAGGGAATCTCGACGTCGGTGATGAATGCGACCATCGCAAACGGTCGGGCCTCGTGCCGCCCCGTCTTGCCGTCGGCACGATGCCATTCGACGCGGAATCGCACCTCCGGGGTGTCAGCGAGCAGCCATACCGTGCGCAATTCGTCGGGATCCGACGTCTCGACGGGGCCGTCCAGCGACACCAGCAACATTTGCGGCCAAATGCCGTTGACCGGATCGTAGACGCGGTCGCCGTCGGGGATCGACGTGTGCGCTTCGACGCCGATCGTCGCGCATGCGTCCACCACCATCTTGGCAAGGGCGCGGAGTACGGCCGTTGCGCGCGCCGAGTCCGCCTGGCGAATCGCGAGATCGCCGCGAGTCAATGCCTGTTCGAGTTTCGGATCGGTCTTCTTTTGCTTGCTCATTTCGTCTTCCAATGAATTCGGTACGCGACGACCGCCTGCGCCATCGCGCACGTTCGGCCGTCGGACGCATCGTACCACCGGCACGCGTTCATCCGGCCCCAACGCATATTCGCCGTGCACCTGTGCTTGCCGCAAGCCGCATTCCCTGTTTTAAACGCCGTCTCCGCGGCAGTCTGAAAATCCCGTAAATTCCCATTCCTCTGCAATATGCTACCTACAGGTTTTGGGCGACGGCCGACAAAACTAGGCTCCTATACTGCGCTTATGGTCACGTAACGAGCTGTAACCGAAAAAGCGGAAAGCGGCTCGCGCGTTCACCGAAAACAACCACTCAATATACTGGCCAATAACACGGGACGCTCTCATCGAGGGATAAATTGAAACTGCTTGCCCGCCTTGCATTCGTTTCGATTCGCGCAATGTTACGTCCCAATCTTGCGGCGCTTGATGCCTCGGAATGTCATTTCCGCGTGCTGCCGACCGACCTCGACGTGCAACTGCATATGAACAACGGCCGTTTCCTCCAGATCATGGACCTGGGCCGCATCGATCTGCTGCTTCGCAACGGCGTACTTCAAAACGCCATGTCGAAGGGCTGGCGAATGCTGCTGAGCGGCGTCATGATTCGGTACGTTCACGAGCTTCGGCCGTTCGAACGCTACGCGTTGCGCACGCGAATACTCGGATGGGATCGACGCTTCTTTTACATCGAGCATCGCTTCGAAAACAGCAAGGGCCGGCTCGTTGCGCTTGGGACCGCGAGAGCGGCGATTGCCGATCGGGCAAGCAGATCGCTGGTTCCGGCGGATCATGTCGCAGCCGACCACGGCCATTCGAAATCCCCCGCGCTCCCTTTTTTCGTGCGCACGTGGAATGAATCGGACACGCAGATGCGCAAAGAGGCCGCTGCGTTCGAACGCCCAGTCGAAGCGGCCGAGCGTTCCGACGAAGTGGATTGGCGGCGCTGGGGTTTGCATCCCGCCATGAATGAGCGGATGCCGATGCCCGAGCAGGCGCCTTCGCTCCATGAGGAAATCGGGAATGTGCCGGCGTCGCTCAATTCGCTCGAGGGCACTGCGTCGACGTAGACAATGCGCTGGCAGGAGTGCCCCGGCGACCGGCATTATGGCCGATCAGCAGGCTTGCAAGCCCTCCGATGTCCCTGTAATGTATATACAGTTACGGATATCCATGGGGCTAGATATGAATCTGCTGGTAGCGAAATGGGGCAATAGCCTTGCGTTGCGCCTGCCTGCCGACTACGTACGTCGTCTGGGAGTCAAGGAGGGCGACCAGGTACAAGCGAGCCTCAGCATTGATGGCGGCATCTGCCTCCGTACGGCCCGCTGGGACCGTCAAGCGTTCAGCCTCGAGCTGGAAAAATCCCGCGCTGGCATGCCGATGACTGAATCGGTTATGGACGAATTGCGCCGTGAGGCACGGTACTGATGGTGTACGTCGACACGAGTGTTTTGGTGGCGCTTTGCGTGCGCGAGCCGAAAAGCGCCGCTGTTGCTCAATGGTATGCCGCGTGTACCGACGAACTGACATCTGCAGCCTGGTGTGTGACGGAGTTTGCCAGTGCGCTGGGCATTAAGCAGCGGACGAATCAAATCACTGTGGAACAAGGGGCGACCGCATGGCAAGTATTTGAACGCCTGTGTGCGAGCGATCTACAGTTGTTGCCGGTCGACCCGCCTACGTTTCACCGCGCCGCCGCTTTGACCCTCGACGCGCAGACTGGTCTGCGCGCGGGCGATGCGCTTCACCTTGCTTCCGCTCTAGATGCCAAAGCCAAAGGCATGGCAACGCTTGACGAGGTGCTGGCACGCAATGCCAGACGGCTGAAGATGAGGCCAGTGATGCTCTAACGGCCTCCGACGGGCAATGGCGGGGCGGGACCTGCGAGATTTTGAGGGCTGGCGGTGCAGCGGTTGCCTTGACGGTAAACGCATACACGATCGCAAAAAAACAAAAAGCCCAGTCTACTGAACTGGGCTTAGCGCTTGAATTCTCTGGGGTGGCTGATGGGACTCGAACCCACGACGACAGGAATCACAATCCTGGACTCTACCAACTGAGCTACAGCCACCACTGGGACCTACGGGTTCAGTGCGCCAAGACCTGCGGCACCGACGAAGAAGCGAGATTATACAAATACCATCGCCACTTGCCTAGCCCCTCAATCGACAATTTCGACCGGGATATCTTCGAGAGGCTCGCGCAATTGCGCGCGCGCTTCGTTGAATATCGACAAATCGGCCGCCGCGAGCCGCTTGTTGTCCGATAGCACGCGCCGCCAGCCACGCGCACCCGCTACACCGCGAAAGAGTCCCAACGCGTGACGCGTGATCGCGCCGAGGAACGTGCCCCGCGCAAGCTCCGCGTCGCAGTATTCGACGAGCGCCGCTTCGATCTGCTCTCGCGTGGGCACCGGCGTGGCCGCCCCATAGAACCGAGTGTCGACCTCCGCGAGAACGTAGGGGTTGTGATAGGCCTCGCGTCCGAGCATCACCCCATCGACATGCGCCAGGTGCAGTTCGACCTCATCGAGCGTCTTGATACCGCCGTTGATGATGATTTCGAGTGACGGAAAGTCGCGCTTGAGGCGATAGGCATAATCGTATTTCAGCGGCGGGATCTCTCGGTTCTCCTTCGGCGACAACCCCTTGAGGATGGCATTGCGGGCATGAACGATGAAGACTTCGCAGCCCGCATCGGCCACGGTGCCAACGAAATCTCGAACGAAGGAATAATCCTCGACGGCATCCACACCGATCCGATGCTTGACCGTCACCGGCACGCTCACCGCGTCGCGCATTGCCTTCACGCAGTCGGCCACGAGCGAGGGCTCGTTCATCAAGCATGCGCCGAACGCGCCGCGCTGCACACGCTCCGAGGGACATCCGCAGTTGAGGTTGATTTCGTCGTAGCCCCACTGCTCGCCCAGTTTGGCCGCGCGCGCCAGATCGTCCGGCTCGCTGCCGCCGAGTTGCAAACCGACCGGCGCTTCCCGGGCCGTAAAGGCGAGATGACGCGCGACATCGCCGAACAGCAGCGCGCCCGTCGTCACCATTTCGGTATACAGCCACGTATGGCGGGAAATCAGACGATGAAAGTACCGGCAGTGACGATCGGTCCAATCCATCATGGGCGCGACACTGACCCGGCGCGGGCGGAAAACGGCTGGTGACGACATAGCAAGGCCAACGACAGGGGAGACCGCGATTTTACCGCAGCAACCTGCAAAAGCGCCCGCGATGCAGCGACCGATCTCGACCTGCGCGGCCGACCCGCTAGAATGTAGCCCGCGCGTCGGAGCGTAGTCGGCCTTCGCGTGCCCCTCCCCCATTCGAAGGAGCGTTGATCGATGAGCGGCGGATTCAACCGTCATGGCGTGAGCCGGTACATCCTCGTCTGGATGCTGCTGACGATGCTCGCTGGATGCAGCGCGCTGTTCGGCCCGAAACCGCCCCCCGTCACGGAACAGCCGGCGTCCGAGCCGCAACCCGAACCCGAGCCTCAAGCGCCGTCGGAGCCCGAAGCCTCGGCGCCTGTCGCTGCTTCCGCCCCCGCCACTCCCGAAATCAAGCGGGCGCCTCCGAAACCGATCCATCGGCATCCTGCCCCGCATCGTCCCGCGCCACCCGAAACGCCGCCACCGCCCGCGCCCGTCGCGCCGGCGCCCATCATCAGTACCCGGCTGCTGTCGTCGAACGATACACGGGGGCTGCTCGACGCACGCGTCCAGCGGCCCGATGGCAAAGCGCTCGGGCGGGCCATCGACATGTTCGTCGACAAAGAAGGCCGACCGCAGGAAATGCTCGTCAATCTGTCGGGGTTCCTGGGCATTGGCGACCGCAAGGTCCGCTTTCCCTGGAATGCGTTCACGTTCAACATGAGCGCCAAAAAGGCCGCTATCACGCTGGCCGTCAAAGAAGGCCAGCCGCCCGCCGCGCAAGCGTCGCGAAAAAAGGGCGCCCGGCCTGCCGGCGTGGCTTCGAAACCCGAGCTCACGCGCCTCATCGATGCGACGATCGAGCGCGTCGACGGCGCGCGCGTGGGGCGCGTCGTCGACGTGCTCATCGATAACCACGCCGCGCCGCAAGCCGCGGTGGTCGACGTCAGCCGGCTGATGCAGGACCGGCGCAGCGTCGCGATCGACTGGTCGGCGCTGCGCTTCGTCCAAAAGGACGAAGCGCTTCACGTTCAGTCGGATCTCACCGATGCCCAGATCGACGCGGCGCCGAACTACGAGCCCGATCGCCCGGTACGCGCGGTGTCGCCCGCGCCGAAGCCGCCCACGGCCGTTCAACCGCCCCCCGTTGCGGCCAAGCCCGCCGCGCCCGCCAGCGGCGCTTCACGGTGACGAACGCGCAGATGGCAAACCTACGCAGTCTTCGCGCGCTCGACTGGCTCAACTTCTTCCTCGCCAACGTCCAGACGGGTTTCGGCCCGTTCATCGCGTCATATCTGACGTCGCATAAATGGACGCAGGGAGAGATCGGCGTCGCGCTCAGCGTCGGCACGGCAACCGCCATGCTGAGCCAGGTGCCCGCCGGGGCGCTGATCGATGCCTTACGTAACAAGAAAGGCGCCGCTGCGCTCGCGACCGTCGCCATCGCGGCATGCGCGCTGCTGCTCGCAGCCAGCCCCACGACCATTCCCGTGTTGGCGGCCGAGGTCTTTCACGGCTTTGCGAGCTGCATGCTGACGCCCGCCATTGCTGCGATTTCGTTCGCGCTCGTCGGCCGGCATGCGCTCGGCGACCGGCTCGGACGCAACGCGCGCTTCGCATCGATCGGCAGTGCGGTCGCAGCGGCGCTGATGGGCGCCTTCGGCGAATATTCGTCGGCGCGCTCCGTGTTCTGGTTGACCGCGGCGTTGACGGTGCCCGCCTTGCTCGCGCTGTCGATGATCGAGCACACCGGGCGCGCCGCCGCGCGGGCCGCGGGTTCGGCCACCCTTCCCGCCCAACCGGCCGCGCCTCCCCGCCGCGGCAGCATGAGCGAGCTGCTGCGCGATCGCCGCGTGCTCGTATTCGCCGCATGTATCGCGCTGTTCCATTTGTCGAACGCGGCCATGCTGAATCTTGCCGCCGGCGAAGTCACCACGCATATGAGCGACAACGTTCAGCTCGTCATCGCGGCGTGCATCATCGTGCCGCAAATGGTGGTCGCGGCGCTTTCGCCCTGGGTAGGACGATCGGCCGAACGCTGGGGCCGACGCCCACTGCTCTTGTTCGGCTTCGCGGCACTACCCGTGCGTGCGCTGCTCTTTGCAGGCGTTTCGAGCCCTTACCTGCTCGTCCCGGTGCAGTTGTTCGACGGTATCAGCGCTGCTGTTTTCGGCGTCATGCTGCCGCTCATCGCAGCGGACGTGGCCGGCGACAAAGGACATTACAACCTCTGCATCGGCCTGTTCGGACTGACGGCGGGGATCGGTGCGACGCTGTCGACGTTGCTCGCGGGGTTTATCGCGGACCACTTCGGCAACACGATCAGCTTTTTCGGTCTTGCCGCGGCGGGTGCGCTGGCCGTGCTGCTGGTGTGGCTGGCGCTGCCCGAGACACGCGATGCGGTCGATGCGCAGACCGGAGACAGTCAAGACCCCACACCGGCCGCACACTGAACGAGGCGGGCC